>JAAENI010000926.1 GCA_024224595.1 Hyphomicrobiales bacterium | reverse complement strand
TTGTCCAATAAATAACAACATCTCATCACAATACAATTGCAGCAGTCAAATCTAAATATGACAAAGCTTCAACAACAGCGAATTCTATTAAGACTGGAACATAACATAGACCTGCTGCCAGCAGTTTTCTTATCTGCATTTCATAAAATTTTCAGTTTATGCATTGCCGGAATAGTACGAATTCATATGAAATTGCAGCTGCTCATCACAATATTTGTGATGAGCCCCAACAGGACAGGCGTCCCTCGCTGCACAACCTTTAGATAAGCAATCAGGCTGAGAAGAGAAATTGACAATTTTCTCAAGATGCGAAAAACAGGCTTTAACATTCAATCCGGTTTTATCAAAAGCATTTACAGGACAATGGCTTAAGCAAGGTTTCTCAATACATATATCGCAAGGATATTCGTTATCAAACCGATGTTGAATCAACTTATTAACCGCTTGATTCTCTACCTTAACTTCAAACAAAAACACACCCCGAAGTCCAAACCACAATCCATATTCGTGATGCATCAAAATACCCAACGGAGAATTGGAGATCCCGCTGGCGCGCTTTGCCCATTCCTGGAATGGCGGAAACGGGCGATCAAAAGGCAGTACCAAACCAGATCCGGTTTTTATAGCCAGATCTTCCAGCACACTTCTCGTCCATCGATCCAAAGAATCCGGCAATTGATCTTTAAAAAAAACTGATGCTTGAAAAGACCGCCACATATCGCGACCGTGGCTGGCGACCACCAGACCGGCCACAGTGCAATTGGACCTAGCAAAGCTGACGGCCTCATCAGGCTCTAGGTGAAATCCTCCCAGAATATTCATGCCATATTCTTTTAGGCTATCTTCCAATACGCTGATCGATTTATCGGAAAGAATCTTGAGTGACACATCATCCTGATTCACGATGATCCCCTGGCCGGTTTAAGGCTCCAGACATTCTTGATTATGGTATTTCCCACCCGTTTGCGGCCCTGGACTTCAGGCGAGGGATCACCCTTTCAGGTAAAGGCATCAGGCATGGCGTCTTTTTTACGTGCAATAAATTCTTTTAATTCCTCATTAATTGAAGAATCCAATTTTGGTGCCTGATAATTTTCCAACCAGGTTTTAGCTGTGTCATTGGCTCGCAGAGGCGCAGTTTTTGAACCTTCGATTTCCCATTGTTCAAATGAATTATTATCCGCAGTTCTGGCGACAAAAAATGCCGATTGGAAATTCTTTTGGGTATGGGCACAGCCAAGATAATGACCACCCGGCCCCACTTCTCCAATGGCATCCATGGCCTGGCCATTTTCGCTAAGGTCAATTCCCGCAGCAATCTTTTGATGAGCCTCCAGTTGTTCGCAATCAAGTATGAACTTGTCAAAAGAAGATACCAATCCACCTTCCAGCCATCCGGCCGCATGCAACATGAAATTCACCCCACCCTGCATCGCAGGCCACAAGGTATTGGCACTCTCACTGGCGGCCTGTGAATCGGGTAGTTTTGAACCGGTCAACGACCCGCCGGATCTGAACGGCAGACCATATCTGCGAGCAAATTGAGCGGCACCCATCAGAATTTGCGCGGTCTCAGGCGTACCAAAACTTGGCGCACCCGATTGCATTGATATTGAAGTGGCAAAAGTTCCAAATATCACCGGAGCCCCAGGTCGGCACAATTGTGAAAAAGCGATGGCTGCAGTTGCCTCTGCCAGTACCTGCGTCAATGTACCTGCAACAGCGACCGGAGACATCGCACCTCCGACAATGAAAGGTGAAATGATACAAGCCTGTCCGGCTCTGGCATAGATCTTTAACGCACCCAACATCGTCGCGTCCATCACGAGCGGCGAATTGAGGTTGATAAGGCTGGTCAGCACGCAATTATTGTCAGTAAAATCCCGTCCAAATAATATTCTGGTCATCTCAATACTGTCTTCGGCCCTTTCCGGAGCGGTAACAGATCCCATGAACGGCTTATCGGAATATTTGATATGGGAATAGATCATGTCCAGATGGCGTTTGTTCACCGCCACATCAACTGGTTCACAAACAGTGCCGCCAGAATGATGCATGGCAGGAGCCATATAAGCGAGTCTGACCAGGTTTTCGAAGTCCCCTAAGGTTGCATAACGTCGTTCACCATCCAATGCCCTGATGAAGGGAGGGCCGTAGACCGGCGCAAATACAGTATTGCGGCCACCAATCTCAACCGAACGTTCGCTATTCCTGGCATGTTGAGTAAATGTGCTGGGTGCGGTCTTCATCAGTTCCCGACAGAGACCTTTGGGAAAATGGACCCGCTCGCCACGCACATCCGCACCTGCTTCTTTCCACATTGCCAGTGCTTCTTCATCTTCGCTAAATACAACACCGATTTCTTCCATGATGATATCAGCATTGCCCTCGATCAGGGCCATTCCCTCTTCGTCAAGCACATCCATCGGCGGCAAAGCACGCTTTAACAAACCGAAAGTTGGCAGACTGAGCGCAGATCTCGCGTTCCTGCGTGCAGCCGCTCCGCGGCCCTTGCGGCGACTTGCCAGACCAACATTTTCCGGATTACTACCTGGCTCAGCATTAATACTTGGTTCATCAACCATCTAATCGCTCCTGGAAAAGAACATTCTGTTAATAAACAGATATGCCAATAATTTTCACATGCCCCCCGATATCCTACGTCGTCATTTGCCGTTTTGGGAATATACAGGCATCATTAGCGGCACTATTTTCATTCCAATAGTCGCTTTCACATCAATGAGAGTCGCCTAGTGAAAAAGTAATACAGGAATTTCATTGCTATATAGGCGGATAGATTATTTTAGCCTGATAAGCTTAAATTAAGGCAAATGCCTTAATGATACTGTTTACAGACAACCCTTACCAAGCCAACAGGAATCACATTGATGTCAGAAGAAGAAGAGATCATCCTTGCTGAATTGAACGATGAAGAGCTTGTCCTGCAGATGCATGATGATCTCTATGATGGCATGAAGGAAGAAATTGAGGAAGCGGTAAATATCCTGCTTGCGCGCAAATGGACCCCCTATGATGTGCTAACCAAAGCACTGGTTGCAGGCATGACCATCGTTGGCATCGATTTTCGTGACGGCATATTGTTTGTGCCCGAAGTGTTACTGGCAGCAAACGCGATGAAGGGCGGCATGACCATATTAAGGCCATTACTGGCTAAAACCGGTGCTCCAAAACAAGGAACCATTGTCATTGGTACGGTAAAAGGTGACATTCACGATATTGGTAAGAACCTGGTTGGCATGATGATGGAAGGTGCTGGATTTGAGGTGTACGATCTGGGCATTAACAATGATGTCGAAGAATATCTGGCCGCCATTGAAGAACACAAACCCGATATTTTAGGCATGTCCGCATTGCTGACAACAACCATGCCTTATATGAAAGTGGTAATAGACACCCTAATCGCAAAAGAAATCCGCGACGATATGATTGTTCTTGTTGGCGGGGCACCGCTTAATGAAGAATTTGGCAAGGCAATTGGTGCTGATTCCTATTGTCGCGATGCAGCTGTTGCAGTGGAAACAGCCAAGGAATACATGGCAAGGAAACATAACCAGTTTGCCTATGCGTAGACTAATTTGATACTGTATCGCAGTTTCCTGTATTGAAATCACTGTTTTATTTAAAATACAGATCAAAGCGAACAGATATGACACCCAAACCAACTCAGTTCCTGACCTGGTCTGCTATAGCCAGTACTCTTGCACTCGTTTTGCTAATCATCATAGGTCTCATTGCAAATCTTGGAGAATACAAAGCCGGACAGGAGCTGTTTGAAACAATTATTGATCCGGAAGAGTATTCAAAATCCCTGGCTAATTCAACTCCGGCACTTCGCATTGTGTTGTTTCTTGATGCACTGTTTATCCTTTGCTTTGTCACCGCAATTGGTTTCGCAATACTTGGTTTTGCCAAAAGAAATCCTCCAATCGCCTGGTTTTGCGGAATAGCAATCATCATAGTAATGTTTCTCGACTATTGGGAAAATTTTATCCTGAGTCAGTCTATGGACCTGTTGGCCCTGGGGAATACAATCTCTCTGGATCGCATTTTATATCAGGCCAGTATATCATCTGCCAAATGGCAATTGGCCGCTATAACATTAGTTGCCATCAGTTTTTTATTGCCCAATGACAATCTAGTGGAAAAATTATTGGTATGGGGCACACGACTGGGTCTTGCAATTGGTGTTCCAATATTTATTCTTGATGTATTAGAATTACGTGAATCAGGCGTGATTTTGATTGCTTTGACAATGATCAGCGGATTTTTGTTGCTAGCAATTGTGACCTGGAAACATTCAGTCAGAGATTGATTAGGCTCATGTGAAATGAACTCTGCAACCGGTAACAAAAAACTGGAAAAAACCCGCATCATTGCCTGCGGCATGATTGCCCGTGAAGTTCTTGCAATCAATCAGCAACTGGGTACCGACAGCTACGATCTGAAGTGCCTTCCGGCGGGATATCATCATTTTCCTGTAAAAATCGCTCCCGCCATGGATAAAGCCATCATCCAGGCCCGCGAGGAAGGTTATGAAAATATCATCGTCGGATACGCCGATTGCGGAACCTGTGGTGAATTAGACAAGGTCTGTAAAAAACATGGCGTAGAACGCATTGAAGGGCCGCATTGTTTTTCATTTTACCTCGGTAATGACGAGTTTTTGAAACGCGATGGCGATTTCATCACCACCTTTTTTATAACAGATTTTTTAGCCAGGCATTTCGAGAATTTTCTAGTAAAGCCACTTGGTCTTGATCGACGCCCCGAACTTCGTGATATTTATTTTGGCAATTATACCCATGCTCTATATCTGGCACAAAGTGATGACAAGGAGCTGGATATGAAGGCGCAAGATGCCGCAAAGTATTTAGGGCTGGAATATAAGCGCATGTTCACAGGATTCGGCGATTTGGAAAAAACACTTGCGCAATTTCCGCAAAAAATATGAAATTAGAGCATCCTCAATCATACCCGTATACTTGAGACTCATAAATATTGGAACGAAATTTGATTTATAAAATTGCTCTGTCGATTGCGGCATTTCCTCTGGTCTATCTCCTCATCGCTCTGGGTTTAATTCTTTCAAATCCACCAGTTGCAGTTGAAATGGTGGGCGGGAAAAGTTCAAAAGGGCTGGATTTTTCAGGGACCCGTGATCAGGACTTTTCCAAACTTTCCGAATTGCAATCATTGAAAGTCGCAGGCACTTCCCCAGTCAATTTTCGGTTTTATCAGAACGTTGGATCCAACAAGCGTCTGATAGTGTTGATTCATGGTTCTGGATGGCACTCCATGCAATATGAAGGCATGGCCAACTATCTGATTGATAACAATCTGGGCCATGTTGTCACTCCCGATTTACGCGGTCATGGTGTTAACCCGGAACGCCGTGGTGATATTGACTACATTGGGCAACTTGAAGACGACATTGCACTTTTGGTTGCCAATCTGAAATCAAAATACGATGTCTCTCAGGTAATTATCGTCGGGCATTCCTCTGGCGGAGGATTGGTCATCAGGCTTGCCGGTGGCAAACATGGCGATATTGCAGATGGCTGGGTGCTTCTTGCCCCGTTCATCAAGCACGATGCGCCAACAGCGCGACCTGATGCCGGAGGATGGGCTTATCCGTTAATACGACGCATCATCGGATTGTCGATGTTAAATAATGTTGGAATTACCAGATTGAATTATCTTACCGCAATTCAGTTCAACATGCCTGAATATGTGCGACAGGGATCATTAGGGCACACAGCAACCTTGGCTTATTCTTTCCGTCTCAACACTTCATATGCGCCAAGATCTGACTATATCAAAGACCTGGCGCGTATGACAAAACCGATGTTGTTGCTTGCAGGCAATAAAGACGAGGCATTCAGGTTCGATGCCTACGAGGCAACTTTGTCAAGCCACGTTCCAGATGGTGAATATCACATACTGGATGGTCTGGGACATATTGGTCTCGTCAGTGATGAGATCACCTATCAATCAATGAAGTCATGGCTCGACAACCTGGACAAATAGCAGGCCCACTGGCGATATTGACTCATTATTTTTATCTGGAGGCGAATTTTTCAAACTTGCCCAGTCTGGGTGGCTGTTGTGTCCAGTCTTTTAAACCACTGGCCCGACCCCATGCGCTCGGCCTCAAACAATTTGCGCATGCATGCTTTGTTAAAGTCCAGAGACTTTTGTTATGGCAAAATTGAATCAGGTATCGATGTCATATGGGATTTCATGCCTGAATTAACAGCACTGGCATAGCCACGATAAATCGTATCATCCATCAATTCACGCATCAGTTCAGCAATCGATTTTTGCGCAAAATCAGCCAATTTTCCTGAAGTTGGCACACTGGAATTGGCGCTTTTACTCCCCCGTCCACATGCGCCTGGCGCAATTGCACGCCTCTTTGTGGCTTGATATGAACCGGTGGGATGAATCCGGGAACTGCAGCAGAAGCGCGAAGAACTTTTGGAAACGCTGCACGGGGTTTATGCGCCCGCCATTGGCAATCTCTCCCATATCCCAAATAACCAGTTCACCTGCATCCAGATTGGTAGTTGCAACATAAAGCCTACGGCCTTTAGCATGCTCGTTCACAGTTCTAGCAGGCTGTCGGACTTGAGCAATTATTGAGAACAGAACTGGAATTGAGGTCGATATTTCGATCATTTGAGGCGAATATCGGGAATATTTAACGAAAATGAGCGAAAAATCGGACCAATATCCAGTTTTGTTAACAGT
>JAAENI010000925.1 GCA_024224595.1 Hyphomicrobiales bacterium | reverse complement strand
TATTGCGACAGTTGATCGGTTATGGAGATGACATCGATATCGCGGCCAAATTGAAAAGATGGGAAGCCCAATATAGTCGCCACAAACTCTCAGATGTAAAGCACATGACTTGATCTGATATTTCTGCGCATATTGCGCTAGTGGCGCGAATCTAACACTTGGTGCCCCCGATTAACAGTGGTGATGATTTTGTCTGGATCTGCGGTCCACTTGAATGATTTAGGGTTTTTATTGTTTTCCTTAACGAATACATTGATTGCGCATTGCAGGTCGAAGACGGATCGAAAGACACCGCGCTTCAATCTGCGCTTTGTGAGCTTTGCGAAAAGCCTTCCACTGCATTTGCCCACGAGCACGAGGTTGGCGTGAAATGGAATGTCCATCTGGGATGGCGTGCCAGCCACACGTCTTGACATTGGGATGTTTGTGAGTGGCATAATTATCCACGATGGCATGCTGGGCATAATGTCTAAACCGGGACAATGTGCCGAGAAGAAATGGAGACGATTATGAGGATTTGTTTTCCTAGCAAAAGTGACAACAGGAATTAAATTTGAAGATGGAATTGAAGTAACCAAAGACAATCAGGGCGCCGCTTGACCAAAGGCATAAGCGCCCGATTTGACCATTGCTCCAAATATACCGATATTAGAGCAGTTTCGATGAGATATGAATCGTTTGACCGAAACAAAATTGTTCATACGCAAGGCGAAATCTGCGCCCTGGTGCATCGTACCACAAGTAGAATTCAACGTGGCAGACGGGTAATTTCGATCGGCCTATTTGTCCCGCGTTTTTAACATCTTCCATGTCCCCCGGGGTGCCTCATATCGATCCATCGACGTTGTTGCGGAGTTTGCCCGATACACTGTATCGCGCTGCACTCCACCCCTAGCAGGCTGTCGGACTTGAGCAATTATTGAGAACAGAACTGGAATTGAGGTCGATATTTCGATCATTTGAGGCGAATATCGGGAATATTTAACGAAAATGAGCGAAAAATCGGACCAATATCCAGTTTTGTTAACAGT
>JAAENI010000924.1 GCA_024224595.1 Hyphomicrobiales bacterium | reverse complement strand
CTGTTAACAAAACTGGATATTGGTCCGATTTTTCGTTCATTTTCGTTAAATATTCCCGATATTCGCCTCAAATGATCGAAATATCGACCTCAATTCCAGTTCTGTTCTCAATAATTGCTCAAGTCCGACAGCCTGCTAGAATGTCAGGAAATATTATTGAAGTTTCGTTCAATCAGTTTGCTGCTGTTGGCAGAGGTGGCAGCAATGAGCCTTTGGTTTGTGTCAGCAGTTATTCTCCCCGAAATGGTACGTGAAACGAAACTTTCTTCAATTCGTCAGGCGGCTCTCATCAGTTGCGCGGGGGTTGTCTTGTCACAACCAGTAGTCAAACAACGCCATCAAGAGGATAGCCATGCAATACTTCAAACTAAGCCTGATAGGCTCTAAATTCCTGTCGAGTGCAGCAGTTGGGCGCTTTCCGGTTTCCTGAATCGGGTGAACCGGGAATTCCATTGGAATGCCACCGTCATCGCGAATGCCCGCCTATCTCCATCACTCATTATTTGTTACTTTCTGACATGTATTTAATTTCGAGCATCACATTCACAAATAGCCTGTGAAATTGAATCAATATGGTTGAATAAATTCCGGTTATTTTCTGATTTCGATTCTTCGTAGTGGCAGTGTAACGCATCGGAAAGAACCACCGGTCGCAGGAACTCCGTCAAAAACCAGCTCAATGATATTGTATCCAAGCTGTTTCAAAATGGCATTGACCCGCTCGCATTGCGGATTTTGTCGAACAACTACAGTGTTCGGATTAATTGAAAACACATTGGTTGCAAGTGCAGATGCCTCTGACTTTGTAACTTCAATCCAGGAATATTTTTCATGTATGATCTTGGGGACGGACACAAAAGCTTCCGGATAAATTAGTACGTGCCCTTGTCCCAACACATTGAATGCGCAGTCCAGATGCAGGATATCCTCTCCATCTAATGTTGATTTGCACGCCATTGGTATAATATCGAAATCTTTGTCAAAATTCTTTTTGATAAAATCTGCTGCTTCCACACTGCTGCGCTGGCCACTACCAATGAATATCCGGTGCCCGTCAATAATAACATCGCCGCCCTCGAGATAGATGCTATCGGGTATCAGGATTATTCTACCATCCCATTGGGCAATCAGATGTCGAATGCCTTCAAACTCTTTCTGCCTGCTTTGATTTTGCGTGTTGGAGATTACTAAAGCATCACCAATAATAAATCCGATATCTCTCGGGCGGGTTTGATCCTGGACAGAACCAGGGGTTAAAACAGGATGATAAACCTGAACACCATACTCCTCTAAAATTGAACAGAATTTTGAAAGCTCCAAATCAAGTTGCTTGGAATCAGGATGATCAACAGCGTCAAAACTGAATTGTTGGGTGGTATTAACAATCTCAACGCGGTCGGGATTCCTGTAGTAACCACGTGTTGTGCCAATAACGACGTGGGTTAGCTGGTCGAATTCTGTGGTAATATTGAAGCTTTTTGATGGTATGAGGTCCCATTGGGGCATCGCCTAATATCTACTCCCAACCGGTTTTCAGAACTTAAATATGTCGCTGAATTGTGTACTTTGCAATATTACTTTTGCAAATCTGGGCTGATATTCACAATGTTTATATATTTGGGCTTAAATTTTTGACATGTTTTTGATAAATGCTTGGTCGTTTTCGATCCGTTGGATATTACCTGTTTAAAAGGGTTATCCAATTTACAAGATATTGAAAGGCAGACTGAATTTCCGCGTTTGGGACCGGCTTTTAGGTCAATTTATAGAACACTGTATTATGCAGCCAACGGCCAAGGAATGAAAATGCACAAATGTGCACTGATAGAAAGAGTATTTACTGCTTATCGACATGTTTAATGGTGCATAGTATTGCTATTCAGTGATCCTCAGTCGTTCTATTATGTGAAAAATATTCGATTTGAAAATTGTACTGTTATCAGGAACGCACGAATGAAAAATTTGGAACAGCGCATTGATCAGGCGCGTGGGGTGAAAAAGGCTGACACTGTGTTACGCGGCGGTCGGGTGTTTGATGTTGTAAGTGGACTGTTACTTGATGGTGATGTTGCAATCTGCAACGATACTATTGTCGGGACTTGTGGCGCTTACGAAAGTGATAATATTGTTGATGTGTGCGGACTTATCCTGGTGCCCGGGTTCATTGACACCCATCTTCATATTGAAAGTTCTTTGATAACGCCTTTTGAATTTGACCGTTGTGTTACGCCGTTGGGTGTCACAACGGCAATTTGTGATCCCCATGAAATTGCCAATGTGTTGGGTATGGAAGGTATTCACTATTTTTTGGAAGCAGCGAATGAAACACTTTTGGATATCAAGGTGCAGTTATCCAGCTGTGTACCTGCTACCGATATGGAAACATCAGGAGCTTGTATTTTAGCCAAAGATCTTGCGCCATTAATGAACCACCCCAAAGTGATCGGCCTGGCAGAGTTCATGAATTACCCTGGCGTGATCAACCGTGATCCCATAGCAATGGACAAGCTTGATGCTTTTCGGGGACGTCATATTGACGGCCATGCGCCAATGTTGAGCGGCATGGATTTGAACGCTTATATAGCTGCGGGCATTCGAACAGAACATGAAGCAACTACCCGCGAAGAAGCGCTTGAGAAATTGCAAAAAGGCATGCGAATTCTGATTCGGGAGGGTTCAGTTTCCAAAGATATGGACGCCTTGCTTCCGTTGTTGGATGATCGAACATCGAGCTACATGTGCCTGTGTACAGATGACCGAAACCCTCTTGATATCGCTGAACATGGGCATTTGGATTATATTATTCGAACGGCAATCAGTCGTGGTGCTTCATCGCTTGCTGCTTACCGCGCTGCAAGTCTTTCGGCCGCGGAAGCCTTTGGACTGAAAGACCGGGGTCAGATTGCGCCCGGTAAACGTGCTGATATTGTCGCACTGGGAAGTCTTGAAGATTGTGATGCCAATCTGGTTATCTGTGGCGGGGTATTAGTAAATTCAGAGGCATTTGCCAAACGGAAAATAATACCACCGATTGGCCGAAACAGTGTCCGCTCACCTGAAATCAACGCCCGGGATTTTCGAACGACCTCAAACAATGAGAAAACAGACGTTATCGGCATTCAACCGGGTAAGATAATTACGGAACATTTGCATTACAATATCGCGATCGTTGATGGCGACAAGAAGCCTGATATCCAGCGGGATCTAGCCAAGATATCGGTGATCGAACGGCATGGGAAAAATGGAAATATTGCGACGGGGTTTGTCAAGGGATTTGGGATGCAATCTGGTGCTATTGCTTCAACTGTTTGTCACGATCATCATAATATCATTGTTGTGGGAATTGATTATGAAGATATGGCTCTTGCATCTTCACGATTGTCGGAAATTGAAGGAGGGTTGGTGTTGGCAAATGATGGAATAATTATTGCTGAATTAGCACTTCCCCTGGCTGGTTTAATGAGTTTGCTTTCATTTGAAGAAGTGCATGATGAGTTGGTGAAACTTCATCAGGCATCCCGCAGCCTTGGTGTGACACTGGAAGAGCCATTTTTACAACTGGCGTTTCTCGCCCTGCCGGTCATCCCTATGCTCAAGATAACCGACAGAGGGCTGGTTGATGTGTCAAAGTTTGAAATTATTGCCTGAAATTTTTGGAATGCAAGAGGTCTATTTAAGGCGGATAGCAATAATCAACCCGATCAGTGTGGATGTGAAAATAACGGAAAAACTCCATTGAAATTGAACAGCACTGTAAAATCGTGCACCATTCAACAGAGTTCCATCCCACATATAATCCAGTGACAACCCGACCAGTGGCTGCAATACTGCTCCTGAAGCAACTGTCATGGAGTTTACTATGCCGGTCACTGAGCCGCCATATTGGGATGGTGTGCGGGCTCTAATATGAGCAAATGTTGCGGTCATTATTGAACCGGATAATCCGATGATGATAAAGATCATCACTGTTACCCATAGTGGTGGCAGAGGCAGAAATACCATTAGACCGGTGCACAAGGATAGTATCGCAGACCCTGCTATCAGAAAGCGCTTTCTGTGTTGGTATCGGTCAGTTAGCCAGCCAAATGTCGGCGCTCCAACAGCCCAGCCAATTAATAATAACGATACCAGAAATGCTGCTTTGGGTCTTTGAATATCATAAGCACTCATCAAAAATGGCGTTCCCCACAGGGCGCCCATGGCCAGCATTGGCCCAGACATTGTAGAAGCAATGAACGCAACCTTCCAAACCTCAAGAGAAGTAGTTGCATAAGACAGACCCGATTTCATCTGGTTCCAGGATTGGGTATTACTTTTTTTTGTTGGCTTGATTTGCGAATCAGATTTGGATGTAGGAGGGTTGTTTCGAACAAATATCAGGATTAATGAAGCCAGCAATATGCCAAATCCACCTAGCCCCCACATCGAATTGCGCCAGCCGAATGAATCGACGATAACTGCCAATGGCGCCTGCGCCAGCATGCCGCTGGTCATGCCGAAAAACATTGTCAGTCCGGCCAGTAACGAAAATTGATGAACTGGAAACCATCTGGCTGTTAGCGACAGGGAACCCAGGAATCCAACACTTGAGCCGATGCCGATCATAATTCGACCGAGATAGGCAATCTCTATTGTGGTCGATAGTGCAAATATTATTGAACCGGCTGCTGCGAATGCAATTGCCGATGATAACAAAATTCGCGTGCCAATGACATCAAGTAGGCTGCCCAAGGGAATTTGCAGAAGAACATAAGGATAGAAATAGAGCGCCGATAATGTACCCAGAACTGCGCCGCCAATGGCAAAATCACCCATTAAATCCGAGACCATTACACTGGGGGCAACGCGTTGAAAAAAGGCATAACCGAAGGCCAAGGCCGCAAAAGACCACACAAACCAGGCTTGCATGCCACCAATCGGGCTAGCGTGATGTTTATTTGGGCTGTTGGGCAAGGTGTATTGATTTCCCATGAATTCAAAATGATGCGAGCCTAGAATCATCGCAGTAATCGAAGAAATTAGCTACAGTTCATTTGGACAATGCTTGATTTTGTCAATCTTTGCCCACTTGCATTCAGGCCGATTGGGTAGTTAATCAGGAAGCTGGTTCTCTGGGGCACTTCGGGCTTAGAGCATCAAACGGTTCATATTTCATCGAAAGTGCTCTAGCAGTTTGTCTGGTTTGCATTAATCTGCCCACTGAATAATAGATGCGTCATTATTCATGCAACCAGTTTTGATAACCGCTTGCAGTTGTGAGCCAGGGCGATCAGCGTCCACTCGTTTTTAACATTCTCAATG
>JAAENI010000923.1 GCA_024224595.1 Hyphomicrobiales bacterium | reverse complement strand
TTTGGCATTTGGGGTACTGTTTCTGGGGTTGATTTCTTCATTGTCCCGTGGCCCCTGGGTAGGTACTGCCGCCTTACTAGTCATCTACATTTCCACTGATCGCAATGCTTCCAGGAAAATTGTCGGTATGGGATTTATCGGGATGTTGCTTTTGCCTATTTTGTCTTTGACGCCCTATTGGCAAAAGATATTAAGCTTCATACCTTTTGTTGGCACGGTTGATACTGGAACTATCGACTATCGTACCCGCCTTTTTGAGCAGTCAATGATTGTCATCAATCGCAATCCCTGGTTTGGGTCCATTGACTTTCGGGACACCACAGAAATGATATCCATGATTCAGGGGCAGGGCATTATTGATATTGTTAATAGTTATCTAGGCATCGCTCTAAGTTATGGTTTTGTAGGATTGTTCCTGTTCTCCAGTTTTTTCTTTATTGTGCTGGTAAACCTTCGCCGATCCTATAAGAAGCTCCCCGCTGAAAATTCCGAAATGATAATATTTGGTCGGGCAATATTTGCCACCCTGTGCGCCGCGCTGATTACAATTGCCACCGTTAGCAGCATATCATTTGTCCCTTATCTGCATTGGAGCATAGCGGGACTTGCTGTGGCCTATATAAATATTGCAAGAGAAACATTGATCGCCAGCAAAAATAATTTACCTCGATAACTTTGCGCTAGTTCTGCATAAGATGGTCAGCCAATCGCAGAG
>JAAENI010000922.1 GCA_024224595.1 Hyphomicrobiales bacterium | reverse complement strand
CAAAAAATATATAGAAAATCCAATTAGCATGTTGGTTTAAAATAAATGGATAAGTTTATGAAAAACAATTATTATAATGTTTTTCTTGCTAAAAGCAAGAAGCGCTACAAATTGATTATCCTATCCGATCAGGCGCAGCAACAATTTTGCAAATGAATCTCCAAACCTTGCCAGAACATAGGCAAACAGGAAAAAAATGGTAATACTAGTTACCACTTTGACCGCGTCAACTGCAACCACCGAACGCAAGGCGCGGTAGGCGAGAAGACCAAGAATTAGCAGACCCGGATATTTGAAAAACCAAGGCAGGGCCAAAATATTTGAGACCAATATACTGGATAATAGAGAATCAAGCACAGAAAGTTCTTTCATAATTTTATAATGGCTTTGGAACTAGATCATAAAGTGGACGAAATTATAACGCTGCGCGGCGCAAAAATTACCGATTGTGCGGATCTTGCCAGATTGGATAATATTGCCAGTCATGGATTGTCGGTTTGGTACTGGCAAACTGATCATTCATTTTCACAGGCTACAAACATATCCGAGTACGACGCAATTGAAATAGGTTCTCAACGCATGGCCAATACGGATTCTCAAATTGGCTTCAAGAATGGCGTAATTGCCCTATCGCTGAACCGGGTTGCGGGATTTGCCACGGGATTTTCCTGGAAACAAAATAATGTTGCAACATCCAAGGAACAAAACCCGGTATTGAAACCTGTTTCGGAGTTGTTTGCGCAATGTCAGGGCGGATGGTGGCTGGATGGCCTGGCGGTTTATCCGGAATTCCGTGGTCGTGGTATAGGTGGCAAATTATTGGATGACTGTTTTCGTCGGGCGAAAATTGAAGGCAAAGAAAAGCTTTGTCTGGCAGCAGAAGATTCAAATGAAGATGCCCTTTCTTTGTACCATTCACGTGGGTTTGTGGAGTGCGATCGTCGCGATTGCTTCCCCTATAAGCCGGAAATTACTACTAAATACTGGCTGTTGATGGAAGCTCGGGTTACGTAATTCGAAATAGAATTGAGAGAATAAGCATGTCAAATATATATGATGTCATCATTATTGGTTCCGGTCCGGGCGGTTACGTCACCGCAATAAGGTCAGCTCAGCTTGGATTGAAGACGGCCATTGTTGAGCGTGAGCATCTGGGCGGTATTTGTCTGAACTGGGGCTGTATTCCAACAAAAGCCTTGCTGCGCTCTGCTGAGATCTATCACCAGATGCAAAATGCCAAAGAATATGGCTTGAAAGTTGATGGTGCCGGGTTTGAAATAGCTGATGTTGTCAAACGTTCCAGGCGGGTATCGCGAAGGCTCAATGGTGGTGTTGGCGGCCTGTTGAAGAAAAACAAGGTCGACGTCATCTGGGGTGAGGCAAAACTGATCTCCAACAAACAAATTATTGTCTCTACTCCTTCTGCCAAACCTGTCGAGCCGCAAAACCCGCTGCCAAAAGGTGTGTTGGGTGAAGGGCAATATGAGGCGAAGAATATCATCATCGCGACAGGGGCCCGTCCAAGGTCGCTGCCGGGCATTGAGCCGGATAATGACAAGATATGGACCTACTTTGACGCAATGGTACCCAAATCCATGCCAAAATCACTGGTAGTGATGGGGTCAGGGGCCATCGGAATTGAATTTGCCTCGTTCTACAATTCAATGGGTGCAGATGTCACTGTCATTGAAATGATGGAACATATCATGCCGGTTGAAGATGAAGAAATTTCAAAACTGGCGAAAAAGCAGTTGGAAAAACACGGCTTAAAGTTTCACAATTCCGCAAAAGTCTCGAAAGTTGAAAAAACTGCAACGGGCGTAATTGCCCATGTGGAACTGAAAAACGGTGAAATTCAGCAAATAGCAGCGGAAAAATTGATTTCTGCGGTTGGGGTCCAGGGTAATATCGAAAATCTGGGACTGGAAGAACTTGGTGTTAAGACTGATCGTGGCTGCATTGTCATTGATGATTATGGCAAAACCAATATTGATGGTCTGTTTGCAATTGGAGATGTGGCCGGTCCGCCGATGCTGGCCCACAAGGCTGAACATGAGGGTGTAATTTGTGTTGAAAAAATAGCCGGACTTGATGCTCATCCGATGGACAAAAACCAGATACCTGGCTGTACTTACTGCAACCCACAGGTTGCCTCGGTTGGGCTCAACGAGAAAGCGGCAATTGCCGCCGGATTTGAAATAAATATCGGAAGATTTCCCTTCATTGGTAATGGCAAGGCGATTGCACTGGGCGAACCCGATGGCTTGGTAAAGACCATTTTTGATGCAAAAACCGGACAATTGCTCGGCGCACATATGGTCGGTGCGGAGGTTACCGAACTGATTCAGGGTTTTGTTATCGCCATGGGTCTGGAAACGACAGAGGAGGAACTGATCAACACCGTGTTCCCACATCCAACCCTGTCAGAAATGATGCATGAAAGTGTTCTTGATGCCTATGGACGTGTGATCCATATGTAAGACAGGGTAGTTTTAAGTTTTCAGCGAATATCACGGAATATTTGAAATGGTTACAATATTAGATACTACGCACAAACGCCCGCGCCATCCTGAAAAGGAACATAAGCCGGATAACGAAATTATGCGCAAACCGTCATGGATTCGGGTGAGGGCAGGCGGTTCAAAAGTCTATGAAGAGACCCGTAATATCATCAAGGATAATTCGCTGGTGACCGTGTGTGAAGAGGCCGGTTGCCCCAATATTGGTGAATGCTGGTCCAAAAAACACGCGACTATGATGATCATGGGTGACACCTGCACGCGCGCTTGCGCTTTTTGCAATGTGCGCACAGGTAAACCGGTGCCTCTTGATGCAACCGAGCCCGACAACGTCTCAACGGCTGTTGAAAAACTGGGTTTGGCTCATGTGGTTATCACTTCTGTTGACCGTGATGATCTGGACGATGGCGGTGCACAACATTTTGTTGAGACCATACAGGCGATCCGGCATAAATCTCCTGATACGACGATTGAGATACTGACACCGGACTTCTTGCGAAAAGAAGGAGCGTTGGAAACGGTTGTCGCTGCCAAACCTGATGTCTTTAATCACAATCTTGAAACCGTACCTTCGAACTATCTGACAGTCAGGCCAGGTGCGCGTTATTTCCATTCAATTCGTCTGTTGCAACAGGTGAAGGAAATTGATCCGACGATGTTTACCAAGTCAGGTATCATGGTGGGGCTTGGCGAAGAGCGCAACGAAGTGTTGCAGTTAATGGATGATTTGCGCACGGCAGACGTTGATTTTCTGACCATTGGTCAATATTTGCAACCGACAAAGAAACATCATGCCGTCGCAAATTTTGTGACACCCGATGAATTCAAATCTTATGAAACTATTGCCTATTCAAAAGGCTTTCTTTTGGTTTCATCCAGTCCGCTAACGCGCTCTTCTCACCACGCCGGCGATGATTTTTCTCGCTTGCGTCTTGCGCGGCAAAAATCCGCATAACATTGGTGAGACCCAAATTGGATGCCAAAATTTAGTAAAATCCATCCGGTTAGCCATCGCGCCGAAAACATGTTCGCGCTGGTTGCAGATATTGAACAATATCCGCAATTTGTACCGATGTGCCAAAAGCTTGTTATACGCTCAAGGCGTGAAAAAGGTGACAGAGAACGTATATTGGCGGATATGAGTGTTGCCTACAAATTTATCAGCGAATCTTTCACCAGTCAGGTCACGCTGAATAGATCAAAGCTGGAAATTGAGGTTGAGTATGTCGATGGACCGTTTCGCTATCTGGAAAATAAATGGCATTTTGTGGAGTTGGATCACAATACCTGTGAAATTCGTTTTTCGATTGATTATGAATTCAAAAGCAAAATGCTAGGGCGATTGCTGGGTGGTATGTTTGAGCTTGTGTTTTCGAGATTTACTGCGGCATTTGAAAAGCGAGCGGATGAAATCTATGGAAACGCCGGTGTTTGAACGAAAAAAATATCATTAATCTGATGCATGAGTTTTTGGCCATTGTTGCCTGAGCTTGTCGCTCGTGCCTGTGAATTTGTCGGGTAGTATTTCGTAGTCAGAAATTCTATCCGGTCTATTGCCTACGCCACCTGCACTCGCGCTTCGAACAGGTAGGCGGCAAGCGCCTTTTCTACAGTAGGAACCGATGACCGGTTATCATTGGCAAGTGTCACTGTTACACGCATGCCGCGGGCACCGCCGTCAACGACATCAACAATGGCACCGGGCAGACCAAGTTCGTCGTGCACCAATTCGCTCACCTTCCTTTTAGCTGCCTCACAACGCAGACTTGGCTTGTAGATTTTGCCAACCGTGGTTAGGGGAATGGTTTCTATGACGTATATTTGTTTGGGCCAGGCGGGACGTTCATCAATGGTATTTTGGGCATGCGCCTGCAAGTCTTCATCGCTCACTTCAATGCCCGCGAGTAACTCGACAAAACAAACCGGCAGTTCTCCCGCATAGGCGTCGGGCAAGCCAACAGCTGCAGCAAGTGCGACACCTGGATGGGTGCTCATGGCATTTTCTATCATTGCGGGATCTATGTTGTGACCACTGCGGATGATCAGATCTTTGGAGCGTCCGGCAATATAGACCCGGCCTTGCTCGTCCTTGTATCCAAGATCACCGGAGTTCAAAAAACCAGTGTTAAATACGCCATCGTTATGATCAGGATCGCGATATCCGGGTGAGATATGGTCACCGCGCACAGTAATAACCCCGATCTCGTCAGAGGTACAGATTTCGCCCAGACTGCCATCTGCATTCAGGCGCAATACATCGACGTGGGTAAAAGGCAAAGGCCATCCGACCGAGCCAACTCCACCCGGGCCACACAGCGGATCGATGCTGATCAGTCCGGAAGCTTCGGTCATGCCAAATATTTCATAGAGATTGCGCCCGGTTACTTGCCTGAACAATTGGCCAACGGCTGGCGGCAACAATGCCGCACCCGTCAGGCCGGCACGCAGAGCACTGATATCATTGTCTCCCACAGGCACCTGCAATACGGCGCCAATGGCGGTTGGAACGCCGCCAACCAATGTCGCCCTGTATTGGGCTACCAGACGCCAAAAACCCTCGACTATCGCTGGATTGCGTAAACCTGCCGGCGACATGATGAGCAACTCTGTCCCTGCCATAAAGGCACTCAGGCCGGCGGCAATGGTACCGGCAACATGAAACAGGGGAAGCGTTGCGGTGAGAACATCGCTGGATGTGTAGCCGCACATCGACGCGCCGCCAAAAGCAGCGACCAGCTGGCCACGATGGGTATGAGCTACCAGTTTGGGGACCCCGGTTGTACCGCCGGTATGAAAATAGGCAGCCACGTCATCGCCACCACGTGATTCACCAAAGATTAGATGTTCATCCGGCTGCGCCATCAACGCAGTGTGAAAATCGATCACGCCGTCTTCGGCGGGCGTTCCGGGAGGTGAGACACGAACCAGGATCAGATCAGCAACCTGGTCACGCAATTTCAAAGCCTTTTGCCAAATGTCAAGCTGGGGGTGCGGGCCCAGAGCAACCAGTATTTTTGCATCAGATGCCTTGAGTAATTCTCAATGCCATTACAATAACCAAGTTCTTGCATCATTTCTAAATCATACATGGTGCGTTGCTCTAAGCGTTGTGCTTCAACCAGTTTATTT
>JAAENI010000921.1 GCA_024224595.1 Hyphomicrobiales bacterium | reverse complement strand
ATCTCAGCAAACCCGCCTAATTCTGAATTCTCATTTACTGATATACTATCGGATTGCTCAGTCCTGCAAAGATAATGAGGCGGTATCAGAAGATCCATATCCGACTTCAACGCTGTTCTGCGTCGATTCTCGCCATAAGTAGTCAGGCTGGCCTGACGAAGGTCCAGATCAATGGTCGCAACTTTATATCCGCGAATAAGCAAACAGACGGCGATATGCATGGCGGTGGTCGTTTTTCCCGACCCGCCTTTCTCATTTCCGCAAATAATTACATGTGCCTGTCCGGATGTCCGGCTGCCGTTCAAAAACACTTCCCGCTAACCTTTCCCGATATACAAATTCTCTATTCCAAGCAATCCCTTACACTTCCCTTCAACGCTCGAAAGACCTACATTGACCAACTGAAACCAACAGTACCTCAACCAGCGCTAAAAACGGGCTAAATATCGTCCAAGGTTAATTACTCCATGATTGCTTCTTCTGCGTTGGTTTTGCCCACATTATTCTGCTGAGCCTTCATTAGATTATTAAGACTGGTTATCATAACAAACCCAGGTTAGCTAGTTCTTGTCGCAAATTGTCTGGTAAATTCATCACATTTTTACTATTTAGTCCAATATCACCGGGCGCATCTTCCGCAGTGAGGTAACGCCAGCCCTGAAAAGCCCTTCTAGGTTGCCATAACGTTGGAACAAGCCGCGGTTCCATGACAAGATCGCAACGCCCAATTCCATCTGAATCGCGAAATGGGCGAATATCACATAATACTTGCCTTACCTGAATATTGCCCTTGATCACCCAATAAAGTGAACCGCCATCCAGCAAAAATTCAACTCTTTTGGGAACCATTCTCGTGGTATGAATTTGTTCCGTTGATTGTCCCTTTGCTCTTTTCTGCTCAACGCGAAAATCAATATGGGCCTGCAATTCTTCTATCGCAGATATTCCAACACATAATTTCACCAGATTGAGCATTTAATCAGTTTAACTCCAAGTTGAACGCTTAGGAAATTTCCTGGACAATAATTGTCAACATTCCACAATATTTACTGCAAGACCACCCTGACTGGTCTCTTTGTAACGCTCGTTCATATCGTGACCCGTTTGACGCATGGTCTCAATGCATTTATCCAGCGGCACAAAATGGGTTCCGTCTCCCTTGAGCGCCAATGAAGCTGCTGATACCGCTTTGATCGCGCCAAATCCATTGCGTTCAATACAGGGCACCTGCACGAGCCCACCAACCGGATCACAGGTCATCCCCAAGTGGTGTTCCAGAGCAATTTCCGCAGCATTTTCGATCTGTTCCGGCGTACCACCCATTACCGCAGCCAATCCCGCTGCTGCCATTGCCGCAGCCGATCCAACCTCACCCTGGCATCCGACTTCTGCACCCGAAATTGATGCATTATGTTTAATCAGACCACCAATTGCAGCAGCTGTCAGCAGGTAAGTTTCAACTACCTTATCATCGGCACCAATTTGAAAAGCATTATCATTGAACTTCAGAAAAAAGCACAGCACTGCCGGAATTACCCCGGCTGCACCATTGGTTGGTGCAGTCACAATTCTGCCACCTGCAGCATTTTCTTCATTAACCGCCATAGCATAAAGCTGCAGCCAGTCATTTGCTAACAACGGATTGCGCCGATTGGATTTCCAGTCCTCATTCAACTGATCTCGCAACGCTGACGCGCGACGCTTTACCAACAAACCCCCAGGCAAGGTTCCGGTGTTTTCCAGGCCACGATCAACACTGGACTTCATCGCCGACCAGGTGAAATGCAGACGGTCCCGCAATTTGTCCGGGGAAGTCATGCAAATTTCATTTTGACGTTTCATTTCCGCAATCGATTTGCCTGATTTTCTTGCCATTTCCATCATTTGATCAGCATTGTCAAAAGGAAAAGGAATATCAATAGTTTCACTATCATGCGTATTTCCCTGATTTTCCATCTCATCATCACTGACAACAAACCCGCCGCCGACGGAATAGTAAATTCGCTTCAACAGCAGATGCCCCATTTCACCAAAGGCCGAAAAACTCATTCCGTTGGTGTGACCAGGCAATTTGGTATCATAATCAAAAAGCAGATCCTGCACCGGATCAAATCGGTATTGTGGATGTGCTGCTGGTTCAACAACCTTGCGTTCGCAAACACGGTCAAAGACATTACTGATATCATCGGGATCAATTTCATCGGGCCTTTCACCAGCCAAACCCAATACAATTGCCCTGTCAGAAGCATGTCCTTTTCCTGTAAAGGCCAGTGAACCGTGCAAAGACGCTGAAAGTCGGACAATCTCAACATCCGCCGGTCTTGGCCAGTTACCCAGCAATATTTCATCCAGAAATCGACGAGCCGCAACCATCGGTCCAACTGTATGGGAGGACGATGGGCCAATGCCGATTTTAAAGAGTTCAAAAACAGAAAAAAACACCTGACTATATACCTGTCAAATCATGAGACTATCTGATGGTTTAAAATTCGAAATGTTTCGAATGAAAACCTGCGATGATAACAGATGATACACCAATCAATTCGATCGATGTATCGGAACCGGATTTATTTCTGCCGGTTTATTCAGCTTCTTCTTCGACCAATGTTGCGCCTGCATCTTTCATCGCACCAAAGCCGCCGTCAATATGGGCAATATTGTCAAAACCCATTTCCACCAGCGATTTAGCGGCAAGAGCTGACCGCCATCCTGCCGCACAGAACAGAATAAATTTTCTATCAGGTTGATCGAACACACTGCGATGATATTCGCATTGCGGATCAAACCAGAATTCTAGCATACCACGGGGCGCATGAATGGAATCGACAATCCTGCCTTCTCGTTGCAGTTCCCGGATATCGCGTATATCCACCAGTACTGCTTTTGGACCTGAACCCAGTTCGATTGCCTGTTGTGGGGACAGGGTTTCGACACATTCATTGGCACGTTGCACCAACGATTCGACCGATGTGACAGGCATAATTTGATTCCGTTTTTTTGAAATGATCTAGTTACCATTTCATACCTGATTTGGAACAACAAGCAAACTCTATCAGGCAAATTTTCATTTGCCGGACAACGTTAACGGAGAATATTTTTATGATTTCTCAAAGGAGTAATTTGGTAAATTATTAGCTGAAAAGGTTATACAAAAATAGAAATGCAAAGAAACCTGCTATGGCAAGACCAGCTACGTTCCACACTGTGTTGCGTGTGCGTGTTTCCAAAAAATCGCTGTCCATATGTCGCCCCGTCATTATGTTAGCGCCGTCTTCGAGACTGACTCTCGTCTATCGGCGATGATATAACGGCGGTTCACATGGGAAGCAAGTACAAAATATGGCGAATTCACGGCAAGCCAGAATACTTGCCATGATGAAATCGCATAATCCTGTGATCAACACGCCTTACTTGTTGATTATATTGAATAATTTTACTTCAACACAACTTTGAGTACTTCCCTCACCTGACTTTCATCAGAGACAGCTTTATCGAATTGACCTGTGGGTAAACTCAAGAATATACAATTGGATAATTAAGAAACGGATACTGGACATATCCACATCAGGGCAAAATAACTTGTCACGCAAGGCAGGACGTCATTGAACTTTACAACATCAAACACCAATGGGGCCAGCTTTAGTCGAAATCAAAACTTCCAACCTGTCACATACGATACAAAGTGCGCTTAAGAATAGAGATTTCATGACCAATCAGACTTTTGAATTTTCCCGCGCGATTACCCGCCGCCCAGCCAGCAACATCGTCAATGGCTTGCGCGCGCAAGATACCGGCACCCCCGATCTGAAGCAAATGCTGAGCGATCACGCGCATTATATCGCCACGTTGAAAAGGGCCGGTGCCGAGGTAGTAGAACTGGCACCGCTTGACCCCTACCCCGATGCGTTATTCGTGGAAGATATCGCCCTTTGCCTGCCGCAGGCTGCAATCATGATGCGCCCCGGTGCTCCCAGCAGAAGGGGTGAGGTAGCTGAAATGAAACCGGTGTTAAGCAAATTCTACGATGATATCAGGTCGATCAAAGGTACTGGTCATGTCGAAGGCGGCGATATTCTGGTAACGGAACGTGAGGTATTGGTGGGCCGCTCAGGTCGCACTGATGCGCAAGGTGTAATTGAACTGGCCGGAATCGTCGAAGAGTGGGGTTACAGGTTGCGCGAAGTTTTTACTCCCCCGGGCGTACTTCATTTCAAAACCGACTGTTCGTTACTGGATGGCGAAACCATTCTGGCTACAAAACGCCTCGATGTTTCAGGTTGTTTTAAAGATTACCGGGTCTTGCATGTCGCAGAAGGCGATGAAGCAGCGGCCAACAGCATAAGATTTAACCAGTTTGTTGTTATGCCAAAAGGTTTCCCGCGCACGGCAGAAATGCTGGATGTGGCTGGTTATGAAGTAATCGAGATCAATAATTCCGAATGCGCCAAACTTGATGGTGGCATGTCTTGTCTGTCCCTGCGGTTTTAATTAGAAATGAATGGTACACCTGCTATACGTCAACTTTCAATCCAGCTAATTGGGCGGAATTGTTTAGGCCGTTCTGATTTGCGTTAACAAGACAGCCGCCTGCCGGGTGCAATCCAGACCTGTATCCAGTAGTTTTCTATGATATGAAGAAAATCTATCAGCAATTCTGATGCAATAAAAATGTTTCGGAGAAAGAAAGAACCAACACCAAATTTAGCGAATTGTATATCGCTCGGCTAATCGATATTCGACATGCTTGTGCAACGCCATCAACGTTAACTTAACAGTCAATCAATGAATTTGCTTATCATCATCTCCGGAACTTGATTTATGCCTCAACTGTCAAACCTCGATTACATTGCAATATCCATTTTTTTGAGTGCGTGGATATTATTTGCCTGGATCGCTGATTTTTCACCCGTTCGCAAACATTCGATTTCATGGCTGATGGCTCGTGAACGCAAGCGCTGGATGCTGGTTATGATGGAACGGCAACTGCGAATAGTTGATGTCTCAATCATCAATGGTTTGCAACAGGGATCAGCTTTTTTTGCCTCTTTCAGTGTCCTTTCAATTGGCGGATGTTTTGCTCTTTTAGGTGCCACTAATGAAGTCCTGCACTTGTTAAGCAATCTGCCTATTGGTATCGAAACCAGTCGCGAATTATGGGAAATAAAGATACTTGGGCTTGCAGCCATATTCACCTATTCGTTTTTCAAATTTGGATGGTCTTATCGCTTATTCATGTATTGTTCTATTCTGGTTGGTGGTGTCAGGCCACTGGAAGACATCAAAACCAGTGAGCAGAAGAAAACAGCCCGCCTACAGGCTATCAAAGCTGCCGATATCAACACTATTGGTGCAATACACTTTAATGCCGGGCAAAGAGGTGTTTTCTTTTCAATGGGATATCTGGGTTGGTTTGTTTCACCTCAGTTACTTATTGCCGGAAGCCTGCTAACACTAATTGTTCTGCTGCGCCGACAATTTTTTTCAAATTCTCAAAAAATTATCGATGCAGATATTTATGATGAATCTGATAAAGAGTTATTCGACACGGATTCGATCAAATGAACATAGTTGCCCAACCCAAATTCTCTGATCAACTTAGAATTCCAGCAATCGATCTCGCTCGCGGTGTTGCCCTTGTCGCCATGGCTATATTTCATTTTGGCTGGGATCTCGAGAATTTCGGCATAGTACGACCCAATATGACACTGGAACCGCAATGGGCGTATTTTGCCCGCACTATTGCCGCCAGCTTCCTGACACTTGTCGGTTTGGGAGCGTGGCTCGCCCATCACAATGGACTGGCGGCCTATTCTCTTGCTAAAAGGCTCATTTTTGTTGGCGGTTCCGCATTAATCATTACTATTGCCACTTATTTTGCAACGCCCGATGGTTTTATATTTTTTGGTATTCTCCATAATATCACTTTGTCCAGCCTTCTCATACTGGTGTTTTTGCGATTGCCGCTGGTCGTAATAATGGCATTTGCGATGCTTGTATTATCCGCACCATACTGGGCGAGAACGCCTCTTCTTGACGGACCAATCTGGTGGTGGAGCGGCCTTTCGCAAATCACACCCAAAGCCAATGATTATGTGCCAATTTTTCCCTGGTTTGGATGGGTGTTAGTAGGCCTGGCTCTGGCAAAATTATTCTCAGCGTTTGATATCTGGCAAAAACTGACTCAATTTGAGTTCAGTGGAATTACTGGAAAACTACTACGTTTTTTCGGGCGAAACAGCCTGATATTCTATCTGTTGCATCAACCAGTGATGATCGGCATCATATTTGCAATTGTTAAAATTACCACATAAACTATTCATTTTGAACAATTGTTTGGGCAGGCTTCATTTGAAGGCCAGATCAACTACATTCAAACTACCCCCAGATAATACCTCAAGCAAGCATTGACATTGCTCGCGCTTAAACGTCTAATTTTATCGCATATCTGGAGTGTTTTATGGATCAACCAAGCAGAATTCCCTGGCCACCATTAATCTATCTTGGAACCATTGTTTCATCTTATTTTTTAGGTAAATATTATCCCTTACCCTGGCTGCCGACGATAATATCTGATGGCCTTTTGGCGGTTGGTATTTTGATGGTAGCAGGTGGATTCGCGTTTGATATTTATGCCATTCGTACGCTGAGGAAGCATAAAACAACCGTTAGTCCAGTCAGGAAAGCTGATCAGTTAGTAACCAGCGGACCTTTTGCGTTGTCGCGCAACCCTATTTACCTTGGCAACACCGTTCTTACATTTGGGTTTGGCGTTTTATTTGCAAATCCCTGGTTTTTTATCGCAGCAATTGTCGCTGCAATACTGACTAACTACCTGCAAATTGCACCTGAGGAAAAGCATCTTGCGCATCTTTTTGGAAAACAGTGGCGCAGTTATGCAAAAAGCGTCCGTCGCTGGATCTAACGTTGATATTGGCCAGGCAGATGACTATCAAACGACTACATCGAAAAGGGAGAATATTATGAAAAAGTCTAATTTATTCAACAATACAACACTTTCAAGACGGAAATTTATTACAGGCACCGCTGCCAGCGCGGCATTAATTGCGCTTCATCCATTTTCAGCCAACGCTGCGGCTAATCAAGCCCACCTGCGCATTATGGAAACCACCGACCTGCACGTACATGTCTATCCGTATGACTATTATCGCGACAGAAAGATTGACACCGTTGGTCTGGCGCGCACAGCCTCTTTGATAAAGGCGATTCGCGATGAAGCCTCGAATGCCATGCTGATCGATAACGGCGATTTCCTGCAAGGCAATCCGATGGGGGATTATATCGCCTATGAAAGGGGGATGAAGGAAGGTGATATGCATCCGGTTATTTCAGCTATGAACCTGTTGAACTTTGATGCTTCCACACTTGGTAATCACGAATTTAATTACGGCCTCGATTTTCTGATGAAAACTATTGCTGGAGCCAATTTCCCGGTGGTTTCCGCCAATGTTGCCAAAGGTAGTTTAGGTAGTGATCCGACAAAAGACAGTAATCTCGTCAAACCCTATATCCTTCTTGATAAAAAGGTCAAAGATGGCTCAGGTGCCATGCATGATATCAAAGTTGGGTTGATTGGGTTTGTCCCGCCGCAAATCATGAATTGGGACAAGCGCCACCTGGAAGGCAACGTCAACACCCGTGATATTGTTGAATCCGCCAAAGCATGGGTTCCACAGATGAAAGAAGCAGGGGCAGATGTCATTATTGCCCTCTCCCACTCCGGTATCGGTCCAGCGCAACATACCGACGGTATGGAAAATGCCTCGGTTCCGCTGGCCCAGGTTGATGGGATCGATGCGCTTTTGACCGGTCACCAACACCTTGTATTCCCCGGTTCGAAATTCAAAGGCAATGCTGGTGTAGACGCAGAAAAAGGAACCCTTCACGGTAAACCCGCCGCTATGGGCGGATTCTGGGGCTCTCATCTCGGGTTGATCGACCTGCTGGTGGAAAAATCGGGCAGTGATTGGAAAATTATCTCATTCGAAACCGAAGCACGTTCAATCTATAAACGTGACGGACGCAAAAAAATTCCACTGGTTGAAAGCCAACAGGAGGTTCTGGATTCCGTCACCAAAGAACATGAGGCAACACTTGCCTATGTGCGTCGCTCTGTTGGCAAAACCTCTGCACCACTTCATTCCTATTTTGCGCTTGTGGCAGATGATCCATCAGTGCAAATCGTTTCTCAGGCACAGCAATGGTATATCAGCGACATGATGAAAGGTACTGAATGGGAAGGTCTACCGATCCTTTCAGCAGCAGCGCCATTTAAAGCAGGTGGCCGCGGTGGCCCGGAATATTTCACAGATGTCGCCGCTGGTGATATAGCCATCAAAAACGTTTCAGACCTTTATCTATACCCCAATACGGTGCGCGCCATGCTGCTGGATGGCGCGACCGTTAAAGACTGGCTTGAACGTTCTGCGGGAATGTTCAACCAGATCAAACCGGGGATGGCTGATCAGGTATTACTCAATCCGAAATTCCCGAGTTACAATTTTGATGTAATTGATGGGGTCACCTACCAGATCGACCTGTCCCAGCCTTCCAAATATGATACGAAAGGCGTGTTGATCAACGAGGGTGCAAACCGGATTGCTGATTTACAATTTGAAGGAAAACCTATTGATCCAAATCAGAAATTTGTTATTGCCACCAACAATTATCGCGCTGGTGGCGGCGGTAAATTCCCCGGCGCCAAGGGCGAAAACATTATCTTTGTAGCGCCAGACACCAATCGCGATGTGATTGTGCGCTATATCATTGACAAAGGCACAATTAACCCGTCCGCAGACGGAAACTGGTCATTTAAGAAAATCGGCGGTGCTACAGTGCTGTTTGATACGGGACCTAAAGGCAAAGATCACCTTGAAGGGGTGAAAGGTGTTGATATTGAAGAGGCTGGTGACGGCCCGGATGGTTTTGCCCGTTACCGCATCAAACTTTGATATCTGAATATCCGCAGGTACACGGGTAGAATAACAATAGCCCGGTCTTTGATCGGGCTAATTGTTGAAAAGGAATAATAATGACCTCAATATTCATCACCGGTATTGCGCGCGGCATCGGGTTTGAACTGGCACGTCAGGCACTGGAAAAAGAGTGGGAAGTCGCTGGTTCAGTTCGATCCAGTAGGGACTGTGAACGATTAAAGCAATTGCTGCCCGGAGCCAGCGTATTACAATTTGATGTTACCGATTTTGCTGCAGTTGATGATGCAGCAGCAGCGTTTCAAAAGCCGATTGATATTTTGATCAACAATGCCGGTATCATCACCCCTGCACGTCAATCGACGACAGATATGGACTTTGAGGGGTTTGCGCAAACGCTGCAGGTTAATACTTTGGCGCCGTTAAAAGTTTCACAGGCGTTCCTGCCCCATCTAAAAAAGGGTAGCCATTCGAGGCTGATCACAATTTCATCTGGCATGGGATTAATGCAACATGCCAAATCTGATCGTATCGCCTATCGCGCATCAAAATCTGCGGTCAATAAAATTATGCAGGCACTGGCGACCGATCTGGAGGCTGACAAAATTTGCGTTGTTGCCATGCATCCAGGTTGGGTACAAAGCGATATGGGTGGCCAGGGTGCAGACATCAGTATTGCAGAAAGTGCTGCCGGGATTTTGAACGTGGCCAATTCTTTGGATATGAGTGATACTTGCCATTTTATCAACTGGGATGGTACGCGCATGGACTGGTGAAATACAATCATCAACTCTAACGTTAATAAAGCGATGTAAAATATTGATTTAAAATTGCATTTTAAAAATTAGAATTCCAGAATGCAACGGGATGTCGAAACAAAAATTCGTTGAAAATAGACCGGCTGGCCGGTAGGCGAATGCGCTTTTGCGTGGATTTCGAAATAAACTTCAGTCCGGTTCAGATCATATTCAACGGCAATTGCCTCGTCCAAAGTGACTGCCTTTACGTTGTGGGTGGCACCACGGGTTGCGATCCCCAATGTCTCCTCCAGATAGGGCCTGATATTGGCCATGCGCAACTCGCTTTCATCAATAGTGGCAAGAGCATAGGCCGCATTGTGATCCAAGAACATTTCTGCACCAACGGTTGTTCCATCCCGCATGGTCAGACGTCGCCAAATGCGCAAATATTTGTCACTTTTTCCCAGATATTGTGACCAAACTCCGACACTGGAGGTTGTTTCAATTTTTAGCAATTCATCTTTGATTCTCAGGGGTGACCTGTCACTTTTTGCGAGGAATTTGAAATGCCATACGGATTGATCAAAGGGTTCATGATCGGTTACCCGGCTGCCATCACCACGTCGTCGTGAAATCGCTCCCAGGGCTTTTAACTGTCCTAGTGCCGCCTGTACGGTACCCAGACTCACGCCCAATATACCGGTTAATTCTTTTTCTGAAGGAAGCAGGTCTCCTGGCTCCAGGATATCGGCGCGTATTATGTTTTTGATTGCCAAACGCGCCGCTGTCCGCTTGGTGCATTTGCGGGTTTCGCTTACCCTTTTCATCTCAACGGCTAAAGCACCGGCAATCTGTTCCCTGGAATATCCCGCTTTAGCTGATGTTCCCTGCCCGGTTTTTTGCCTAACCGCGTCCATTTCGTATTCCTTTGAATGAAACACGCACCAGAATTAATAGTGTGAGCAACAAAAATACAATTGAAATGGGACTGTCAATGATTGCAAAAATATCTGATTTGTAGAGCAGCATGGATTGGCGCAGTGAAATCTCAAACATCCCGCCCAATAGAAAACCAATTACCAGACAAACCACAGAAAAACCGGTTCGCCGCATCGCCAGACCAATACCCGCAAATGCCAACATCACACCGATGTCAAACATTGATTGGCCCGGTAAATAAACACCTACCATGCAAAGGATGAATACTACCGGCAGGATTAGTGCTCTTGGGGATTTTGCCACCCACGCCCAAACCGGAATTCCCAGCTTACCGATGATCAGGTGAATGCCATTTGCCATCAGCATTGAAGCAAACAATGCATAAATCAGATCTCCATGCATGGTCATCATGAATGGACCGGGAACAATGCCATGGATGATAAATGCGCTGATCAAAAGGGCCGCCGCGATATTGCCCGGAATTCCCAATGCAATTGTGGGTATCAGATTTGCTCCAACCACTGCGCTGTTAGCCGCCTCTGTGGCGACAATCCCATTCGGGTTGCCTTTGCCATAACTTGATGGATCACCAGATGCCCTTTTGGCGGCACCGTAACTCAAAAATGCAGCCAGCGTTACACCAAGGCCTGGTAACATACCCACTCCAGACCCAATCAGGGCTGAGCGAATGATTGTTTTCCAGTGTGAAAAGAATTCTCCCATTGGCAATTGTGTATTTTCTTTTTCCCTGTCCTGGCTCAATACGATGGTACTTTCCCCGCCAGAGCGCCAGAGATCGAACATCTGCTCAACGACTGAAGCAAGAGCAAGGGAACCGATGGCAATGGATGCCAGTGGCAAGCCGTCGAAAAGGTTGACCTGATCAAATGTCATTCTTGCGGTGCTTTCGACCGGATCAAGACCGACGGTTGAAAGGGCAACTCCTATCGCAATTGCAATGAAACCTTTGATCGGTGAATCACCCGAAATGCCCGCCAGCAAGGCAAATGCGAATAGTAAAACAGCAGCAAATTCCAGCGGCCCAAACTGAAGGGCGAATGCTGCAAATGGTACGACCAGAATAATCAACAACAGATCGGAAATCATATCTCCGGAGACGGATGAATAAAGCGCGAACTTCATGGCTCGATTGGCTTCACCCCTTTTTGCCAGGGGATGCCCGTCAAGTGCCGTTGCCGCAGCTTCCGGCGTGCCCGGGCTATTGAGCAGGATTGCCGGAATTGCACCTCCTGATGTACCGCCTTTGTTGACACCAACCAAAAATGCAATTGCTGCCAATGGTGACATATAATAGGTGACTGGAATCAAAACAGCCAACGCAGTAACACTACCCAGCCCCGGTATCGCACCAATAACGATCCCCAGCGTTATTCCTGCTGCAATAAATAATATATTGGTAATTGTCAGAGCAGCCTCAAAACCAGTGATTAACTGTTCAAGCATTCAAAACACTCCCAAAACCGGTTCATGGCAAATCAACCGTGAAAATCAACCATGCCGCCTGATCCAGAACCAGAGGAACAGCGATGGTGACAAAAATGATCGCCCATACATTTCTGTACCCGCAGGCTATCGCGCCGAACAAAATTATCAGTGGTGATATGACCAGAAATCCAATATTCAACAACCCGAGAACTGAAAACACTGAAATTACCGACCATATTCCGATTTCCAACAGAATTGAGCGGCCCTGAATTCCACCGTCGGAATGCTTAAACTGAATAACCCTGGTAACGATCAGCAATATGGATAAACCAAACACTGCCCAGGCAGCCAGTTTGGGAAAAAATTCCGGACCGACATCATTTGCCGCATCAACGGCTACAATGTAGTTGGGAAATATCCAAAACAGTGAAAAGATGGCTGCTGCCGCCAGAATAACTCCGGCGACAATTTCAACAATCGGTTTAATCCGGTCGTCTTCGTGTAATTCACTGTCAGTGAATTTATCCTCCGCCATCAAACTATCAGTTCTTGGTTTTTTCAATGACTGTTTTCAGTCCTTCTGCTGTCTTTGTAATATCTGCCGACAGCGCTTTAGAACCAACAAATTTCACCGGAAATTTGAGTTTGTTGGCAAGCAAATCACCAAAATCAGCATCTTTGGACGCTGCTTCCATGGCCTTTTCAAGAGTTGCTACGACGGTGGCAGGTGTTCGGGCAGGAACCACAATCACTGCCTGACTTGGCATTGAAACTCCATATTTACCGGAGATGGATGCAACATCAGGGCTCGCCGATAATGTACCGGCATTCATCGATGCAAGAACTTTCATTTTTTGAGGATAGCGGTTGTGAATTCCACCACTCCAGGCAAAATCGATCTTACCACCGAGCAGAAAGGGAACCATTTCACCGCCGCCTTTTGTCGGAATGCCGGTCCACGCAACTCCCTCTTCGGCACCGATATAATTGATGAAAGTACGCGACATGGCACTTTGATCGGCATAATTTAATGAATTGGATTTCCCGTGGGCGATCAACTCGGCCAAACTGTTATAAGGCGCATCCGCTTTGGCGACAATTGCCTGTTGGTATTCTGTAATTTGGCCGACATAGGTAAAACTATCCAGCCCAAATTCAACCTTTTGCGTCAAAGGTGGCCACAACAGCGATTGGGCCGCGGCAAATAATAAAGTATATCCATCTGCTGGAGAAGCCGCTACTTCTGTCGCCCCTACTGCCCCACCGGCACCAGGCCGTGTTTTAACAATCACTTTTTGGCCCAGTTCTTTGGCAAGCGCGATCGAAAAAATGCGCGCCATGGTTTCCGTACTGCCCCCTGCTTTATACGGTATCACCAGAGTGACGGGTTTCTCAGGATATTCAGCAGAAGCCGGTGTGAGGCCGATTCCCAGTGATAGTGTCGCCGCCAGTGCGGCAGCCATACCTGTTATAGTTCGACGTGAAACTGTGTTTTGCATATTATTCTCCCTGTTTGCACAATGCCGGCGGTCAGAAATAATCAGAAGTCACCATTGCCGGTTGCATAAATTACAAAACTATATAGTTTTGTTAAATCTGTCCAGTGTTAAGTTTTTTATGAAAGGATTGTTTGAGCATGAAACAGCGAAGCCCCTATGGAGCGGTAGCTCGTGAGCTTGTCGGTGATAATAATCCCTCAGTGCGACCAGGCAACGATCCAGCCATATTTGGTAGTGTTTCGATGGAACCGCCGGGGCCAGTTGAAGCCCGAAGTTTCCAGACCTTCAAGCTGACTTATACGGTCGGCAAACTCGGGCTGGACGATACTGGTGGCATTCGCATTGCATGGCGTATGGTCAGTGATTCTGGAAAACCGCAGATTACAGATCCAACTGGCGAAAATTTTGTCACTGCCTCAAGCAATGGTGAAGGTCAGCTTGAAATTAAGTATGACAAGGGTGGTGGCCAGCGACCGTGGAACGAGATTTTGACCGTTGTTCAACACGGTGGGTATTTGAAAGAGGGAGAAAAAATTACAATCATATTTGGTGATACCTCAAGAGGTTCTCCGGGAATGCTTGCCCAGACGTTTGTTGAAGGTGGGCGCGATTTTCGCGTACTTGCTGATGTCCAGGCAACCGGCAATTATTTTGAACTGCCCGATAGCCAATTGAGCGTGCCCATTGTCGCTGGTCCTGCCGAGACTTGGCATCTTGTTATTCCCACTTTGAGACGGCCTGACGAAAAGTTCCATCTTGGCATCAAGGCGGAAGACAAATGGGGAAATCCCACTGCACAAGCTAAAGCAAAACTGCAATTTCAATGCTCGCTACCCGTAAACGGCCTGCCTTCAGAGCTGGATTTTGAACCGGAAGACCGCGCGCTGAGCCTGGAAAACCTAACGGTTTCTGGGGAAGGCACGCTTTGGATCAAGGCATTTATTGGCGATCTACAAGTGGCCCAGGCTGGACCCATGGTGATTAGAAAAGGCAAGAATGCCAGTTTTTGGGGAGACCTGCACGGCCAAACCGGTGAAACCGTCGGTACCAACACAATTGAAAGTTATCTGGATTTTGCCCGCAATAAGGCATTTCTTGATGTCACCAGTCATCAGGCAAATGATTTTCAGGTGAATGCCAAATTCTGGCATTTACTAAATGAGCAAACCGCACTGCATGATGAACCTGGACGTTTTACTGTTTTCCCCGGCTATGAATGGTCCGGCAACACTGCAGTCGGTGGGGATCACAATGTATTCTTTCGTGAAGAAGGCCGCACTATTCATCGCTGCTCTCATGCGCTGCTGGAAGATCGCTCTGACATGGATACGGATGCCCATACATTAACCGATCTGTACAAAGCGTTTAATGGCAAAAACGAAGATGTTGTCATTTATGCTCATGTTGGCGGACGCTACGCCAACATTTTCTATGATCACGATCCTTTGCTTGAAACTGCTGTTGAGATGCATTCGGCCTGGGGTACATTTGAATGGATTTTGACCGATGGTTTTGCCCTGGGGCGCAGGGTCGGTATCGTTTGCAATAGTGATGGGCATAAAGGTCGCCCGGGCGCCAGTTATCCCGGCGATTCAATTTTTGGAGCCTATGGCGGACTAACCTGTTTCCTGACCGATAAAAATGACCGGGATGCAATATTTGAAGCCCAACGGCGACGCCATCACTATGGCACCACCGGGTGCCGAATGCATATGGATGTGAACATTGATTTGCCTGTCGAAAGCACCCTGTTTGAACGCAATCCTGATGCCAATTCGGATTGTGCGACTCATCTGGTCCAAACAGCTATGATGGGCGACATCATCCATACCTCTGCCGATTCTGCAAAATTGTCGATTGAAGTTAAAGCTCATGCCGGAATTCAGCGCATCGAAATACGAAACGCAAACGAGGTTTTGGAGACCATCCGCCCTTATGAAGCCAAAGATCTTGGTGATAGAATCCGGGTATTGTGGAGCGGTGCTGAATATCGTGGCCGTGGCCGAAATACAAATTGGAAAGGTCGCGCGCAGTTTAACAACGCTGTAATCAACCGTTTTAAGACAATCAATCAATGGAATCCGGATATGCTGTTTGAACAGCGCGGTTCGGATACAATAATCTGGAAAGCGGTTACCACGGGCAATTTCATGGGTTTTGACGCATGGATCAATGATCACGAAGGCAATCTGTTGCTGACAACAAACCACGGAGATTTGTCACTTGATCTTCAAAATATCGGATTGGAAGATATCATTCTGGATGCGGGAGGTCTGGAGCGCAAACTGACCGTATTTCGCCTCCCCGATGCTCCACTGGATAAAGAGATTTCGCTCACCAGGGAAATATCAATCAACCCGGATGGAGATAATCCCATCTGGATTTGTGTTACCACCGAAGACGGTTACCAGGCCTGGTCGAGCCCTATATATATATTTCAATAAAATCCAAACCTGTTGTTCGAGTAGATAAATGCGAATTTAACTTTGCCGATTTATACATAATCTCAGACACACCTGCGCCGACCCGAAATTGCCTTCGACTTCAAAGCCAGTTCTTACAAAATTCGGCTGGATGAAAAAAATACCACATTCACGAGGATTCTTTTCGTATATCAATATATGAAAGCCGATTCCGATTCTCGTGCAAACATGACGAAACAAACCGGAGAATAAATCGCGAAGCAAATATGAATCGAAACTGATTGATATTGGAACTTGAACAAGGGGAATCAGCATGAGTTTGGTAATTGCATCATTTGTTGTTTTTATATGGTTTTTGTGGCGGGTGTTTGATCATTGGCGTGATGGTCGTCAGGAAACGGTCCAAGACGACCAACCAGCCGGAGAAAAACCAAATCCCACTGAAATTTCCTGGTGGACACAGGTGTTTTTTGGCAAACCACTGACAGCGGCATTGCTGGTAATTTCATTAGCTTTACTCGGTTTCACCTCCTATGTCTGGCCTGATGGCGATCAGATTGCGACCCTTGATCGCAAACTGTTTTGTTCTCCCATGCCCGACAATCAGGTCGTCGCCCTGCCCGGTCAATGCGGCAGACAGGCGGCTTTTGTTAAACCTGGTTTTCAGTTCTCACCCTGGATCAGGGCTCTGAATGCAATTACCTATACCCAGCATGTCACCGTTCCGGAAGGAAAGTACGCCACATTATCCACTTATGACGGCATTGAACTGGACCCTGGTCAGGTTGCCGCACGCCCATGGAGCCTGTCTGAGGTTGTTGCAGACGATGGCACAAGGGGTACAATGCTTGATCCGGTATTTTTTCTGACCGCCGGGAAAGGCCGCAAAGGGCCACAAGCAACTATTCTCACACCTGGGACCTACATGATTAACCCCTATTTGTGGAACGCAGATGGTCCTTTTGACCGTATTGCGATAGCGCCCGGTCATTCCGGCGTCATTCGATCTGCGCTTGATGAAGCGGTTGTTCCACCATTTATGTCTAACGCTAACGAAAGTGTAACCTGTGGAGCCGACAAGCATATCGAGAAAAAGACCGGGACACTTCGTGCGGTTCTTGTGCCTGTAGGCTGTCGTGGTGTTTGGGACAAACCATTGCCGGCGGGAGAATATTATCTGAATGAAAAAATCTACACTATCAAATCAGTAGATAACCGATTGCAAAACTGGGTCTATAAAGGCGGATATACCCGCCGCTGGATCAATCTTACCGTTGATGAAAAAGGACAAATCACCCAAGAAGAAGGGCGATTGCAGATTAAAACACCTGCCAGTGCTGCCGGACCTGCCATTATTGTTAAAGTGGAGGGTTGGGATGTACATCAGGAGCTACGCCTGCAAGCCAGTGTAACACCCGACAAATCGCCACTGGTGGTAGCTGCTGTTGGCGGTCTTCAGGAAGTTGAGGATCGTATCATCACACCACAGGTGCGTTCAATTTTGCGAAATATCGGCGGCTCGCGGTTAACCGTTTTGAATACCGCAGCGTATGAAGAAGCCCTCGCGGATAAAAAAGCACTGGAGGCCCGTTTGGCTATTTTGCTTGATACGCAGGCGGAAATAAACCTTAATCCGCAGCAACGTGAGGCGGAAGCTGCAGACCTGAAACGTCGCATTTCGGGTTTTGTGCTTCCTGATGCGACCAAACGGATTGTGCGATCAACCCGTGTGCTGGATTTTCAAAATGAACGTGAGGCTTTAGAAAATCTGACATCCTCTGACATCAAAAGAGTGGGCGCTGGAGCGGGTATCGAAATTGCCTCGGTAAAATTTGGCAATGCCGATCTGCCACCGGAATTACTGGTTGCCAGAAAACAGGAGCAACTTGCGGGTCAAATGCAACGCACGTTCATCCAGAAACGACTGGCGCAGGTACAAAGACAGGCAACGGAAGCTGCCCAGTCTCGTGCTGATAAACAGGGTGCACTGGTTGAAGCCAGCATTCAGGTGGAGACCTCTGAACTGAAAATCAAGCAACAAACGAACCTGGGTATCGCTGCCAAGGAATTTGACACCAATGCCGCGGCAGGACGCGAAGCACTGGCCAATGTTCTGGGTAAAGACAGGGTGGTTCAGTTGCAGGCTCTTGAGCTGATCTTGAACACACTCAAGGAAAACCCGGAAATACTTGGTTACCTGAAACTTCCATCCACTTTGTCAATCAACAACGGCGGTGGTGTGGATTTGAACAGTGTCGCCGGAATTTTAAGCGGCACCAAGTTATTTGGCGGGCCGGTGGATAGCAACAAAGCGAACTAGACCGGCAAGCGGAAATATAACGAAAATGGTTTTGATACCCGCATTGCCCACTTATACCAAGTTGCGGAGATATTAACCCATATGATGAGTCAATATCTCCGCAATTTGGTAATACTGCGCTGAAGTTGCCGGCCAAGGTTTGGTTTGTACCCACAGGCGATCAGGCAGGCGGGTGATCTTCATCAAGCATAGGGCAATTTGGTGGTGACAAAATATCGCATAGAATTTTGGCGGTTTGGATTAATGAGTTCTCATTGCCCTTTTTGCCAATTATCTGCGCACCCACGGGTAGTCCGTTTCTATCCAGGCCCAAAGGGATCGTCACCACTGGATGGCCGGTTAACGAGATTGGCGTTACAAATGCCGTCAACGCATCGAAATAGTTTACCGGGTGCCCATTGACCATCAGCGGTTCTTTGTAATCTCGGACGCCTTTATGATCGCTGCTCGGTTTCATGTGTTTGAAGACTGAGGTGGCTGTTACGGGAATTACCCATACCTGATTGGACAAAAAGTCATCGACCAGTGCTTCTATGCGCCGTTTGTCTGCAAGAGCTGCGCTATAACGCGCGCTGTCATGGCGATAACCGAGCATAACATTGGCAATGAACTCCGGGGAGCGCCGCGCACTGGACCGCCCAAATAATCGGGCAAGAATGCGTTGTAGCGGGCTCAAAAATTCTCCAGTTTCGTATCCCATAATCTCACCAAAAGTGCGCCTTGCATTTTTGAAGTTGAAGTTTTTTGGATTGCCACGGGTGACACAAACCCCGTTTTGCTCCCATTTAGCGACAGCTTCTTCAAAACAATGAGTAATCATCTCGCAAACCGGGACGCCATCGCAGTCATCGCTCCAGCTAATATTGATCACTCTGGGTTTTTTAACTTTGGGTTTCTCAATATCGTATTCCCTGTCCTGACCACTGATTGCACCCCAGGCCAAAGATAAATCCTCAGCAGTTCTTGCGATTGGACCGATGCGGGCAAAATGATCCAATGGGGCTGCGCCATCGGCCATCATGCCCTCATTTGACGATGAACCTTCGGTTGGCAGCAGGCTAAAAACACCGCAAAATGATGCCGGGATTCGCAGAGATCCGCTAAGATCAGTGCCAATATCCAGAAAACTCAGTCCAGCAGCGACAGCAGCTGCTCCACCACCGCTGCTGCCACCGGTGGTATATTGCGGATTCCAGGGATTATTGGATGTTCCAAATAAATTGTTGGTGCATTGAAAATCCATGGCGAAGGGCGGAAGATTGGTTTTAGCCAGAACTCTGGCCCCCTGATCCAATAATCTTTCTACTACTGGTGCATTGGCATGCGGGTAAAAACTCTTATGGGCTTCAGAGCCAAACGTACACGGTAGGTCGGCAAAGTGTATCTGGTCTTTTAGAGTGATCGGCAATCCAGCCAATTCGCCATGAGCATGATCAGGTTGTTCTTCCTTTAAAGCCACAACGACATTCAGTTTTGGGTTGATATGCCTGATGCGATCAGTTTGGTGTTGTAAAACCACCTCAGCGGACAACTTGTTTTCCTTGATTGCGGTAACGATCTGAGTTGCCGATTGGCGATGAATGGACATGCTTTCACTCCTGTGGAATTGTGTTGCCGCACATTTACCCCTCCGCCAATAGGCGCGCTGTTCCATTTATGCTTTATTTTGAATGTTTATTTTACAGGGATGTGAATACGGGTCAGTTGTCCAGCCGTACCGGTCTTATCCGACCCCCTAACATAGGCTTCGAATGGCATTTCATCGCGTAGAGCAAATTTTGACTGTGAAAGCCAGCCGCGATAAATCTGGTTCCAAGTCTGATACAGAAAACCGTAGTCGCCCCAATGTTCGAAAACAGCCCAACTTCCCGCGGAAAACGTATACCAGTTTTTACTCCATGAATTTTGTGAGCGGGATGTGAATTTGCCTCCAAACCAAATTGGAATATTGGTTTCATTCAATCCTTGTGGGCTTTGGGGAAAACAACTGAAGGTTTGATGACAACGGTCTTTGTTCTGCATAAGCAGCTGGGCAAACTGTGAACTGACATCCTGATCACTTAGCTGGAAGAAGGAGCCGGAAAAAGTCCCATGCGATTTTCGGTACTGAAATTCGAATTGAGGCAATTCGACATTTTCGGCAGCTTCAATCTGTTTGCCGCCCGGCGAAGCAATCAGGAACGGACGACCAATGTCAACGCCTTTTTTTGCAGATGCAGGAGCATCACGAAAAACCGAAGGTGACACGGCAAACCGTTTTTTGAAAGCTTTGGAAAATGAACTATGGGTATCGAACCCGCTATCCAGTGCCAGTTCCAGAATATTGATGGCGTTGGAAGCAGATAATAACCGGGCGGCTCGCTCCAGACGTCTGCTTAAGATGTACTGGCTAACTGGTTCGCCCAGATAGGCGCTGAAAAGGCGTTGAAAATGAAACGGAGACAAATGGACATGTTTGGCAATGTCCGAGGCACGAAAGTTAATCGAAAGGTTATCTTCAATATACAAAACCGCCTTTTCTATGCGGCCCCTGATTCTGTCATTTGTCTTCATCCAGCCAGATTGCCCGTGATTTGATTACAGCACAAATGCAAATTTGTTTATGGAGTTTCAAGTCAACAGGAGTTTCTTCTCCAATGCAAGAATCAGGTTCCCGGTCAATAAATAGATAATAATTTTACCCGGATGTAATTGACAAGTGTTTTTACCCGGATTAAATGTACTCATGACACAAATAATCAATACCACATACACATTGTTTCGCGATGGCATTCGTCTGGCTAGTGGCTCTATGCCTGAAATCAATTCGGCTGCTGCTTCAGATACAGGGCAATCTGGAGATGAAATTTATGCGTGTTTCAACGATTCCACCGGAGAATTTGTCGATCTTGAGTCTCGAATTGTGCCATCCAGCAAATCAAGCGGCTTAAAGCGCGGCAGACCGTCCTACACCAACAAGCCTTCATCAAAGCCGAAGAAAGTTGGGCGTCCTTCTTTAGGCGTCGTTGCGAGGGAGGTGACTTTGTTGCCCAGACATTGGCAATGGTTAGGCAGTCAGCCCTCAAGTGCATCTGCTGTTTTGCGCAGGCTTATCGACGATGTTATCCGCTCAGGCAGCAACCCGCTGATAGCCAGAAACGCGATGGCACGAACGGACAAGTTCATGTCAATCGCTCTGGGCAACCAACCTGGCTACGAGGAAGCTTCCAGAGCACTTTACCGAGGCGATAAATCGCAGTTTGAAGCGCTGATCGAAAACTGGCCTGATGATTTGCGTGAATATACAAAACAATTGGCAGGTCCTGCTTTTGTTGGTCATCAGAGTAAATAATATCGACATTTTATAAACTGACTGCTCTCTTAAAAAACGCCATAACATGAAGAAAACTATCATGACACTTCCCAATCCGGGGGAAAAGCACCCCCTCATTTTGCCAGACGGAAGTCGCGATACGGCGACAGTATTTCTGGACACAGTCATCAATCATCCCAATATCGATATTGGTGTTTATACCTATTATAACGACGATAGTTTTCCCGATGACTACGCGCGTAAAATCGCACCGTACCTTTATCCGGGCGCGCCGGAACGATTGCAGATAGGGAAATTTTGCCAAATCGCCAAAGGTGTTGAGATTATTACTTCAACGGCAAATCATCCTATGACAGGAATAT
>JAAENI010000920.1 GCA_024224595.1 Hyphomicrobiales bacterium | reverse complement strand
GCCAAATCAGTCCATCTGCGTTGTTGCGCAACTCGCCCGATACCAGTATCGCACTGCGTTCCGCGCCTAGCATATAAACGGATTTGGCTCCATCAAATGGTTCAAACTAAACCTGATAGCCGCTAGGGCATATGCACTCTTAGCCTCTATATCTGAAATCAGCGACAAATTACTGTTCACAATCACGTTATGCAATTTTGAACTATCAGATATGTCAATGTTGGGAAAATTTACACTGTAGCCGGAGTATCGGCCTAATTAATGCCAGGTCCAGTCAATCGCCGCAATAAATATCGTATAGCACCGTCAATATTGCAGTTACCTTGTCGCTGGAAAGGGAATAATAAATAGTCTGTGCATCGCGCCGCGTCGCTACCAGTTTGCTGCCACGTAACTTGGCCAGATGCTGAGACAGAGCCGACTGGGACAGATTCACGGCTTTTGCCAAATCCATCACATTTCTCTCACCTTCCAGCAATTTGCACAAAATTGACAGCCGCCTCGGGTTTGACATCATTGTCAGGAGGATTGATGCTTCCTCAAGTTTGTATTCCATTTGATGAATATTCATACTTGCTAATTTAGCACTACCTATTATATGCGGCAAGAAATAATTTTGAAAATGTAATGAACTGACAAAACACCAACGGCCCCTCGGGATCATTGATCAGATCACGGGTAAAGCAATCATCAAAGACTCCGCAAGTTGGAGATGAAACATGGAACTCCCATGTTCAAAGTGCCAATGAACAGCCTGTAGAAAAATGAACTGTTGATTGGGGACCAGACGAGCCTTTGGTAATTATTAGATCAGGGGGTAGTATTTGGTTAAAGTGATATTTTAGCAGCAATTGCAAAAAAAAATCGCTAACAACATTGCAAATAGAGTTATTTTGATACGAGGGAGCAATGGCGTGGAAATTAAGAGGCTAAGTGAGAACGTGTCGGTGGCTGGGCAGTTGAACCCTGCCGATGTGGCAAGCATTGCTGAACAGGGATACAAGACCATCATCTGTAATCGCCCAGATGGCGAAGCCTCGGACCAACCTGAATATGACACCATTAGGCAAAAAGCGGAAAATGCTGGCCTGATAGTGGTCTTTATGCCAGTGCTATCGAGTGGACCAACGCAGCAGAACATTGGTGAGTTTTCCGCTGCCCTGGATACCGCACAATCACCAATTCTGGCCTATTGCAGAACAGGAACCCGCTGTACCATATTATGGGCTCTAAGTCAGGGTGCCAAAGGCATGCCCGTTGATGAAATCGTCACAGCTGCGGCCAATGCAGGCTACGATGTTTCCAAGGTGGCAGCACACATATCGCAATCCCGGATTTCCTGATCCGATTTTGGAAATGCCAGGGTTTATCTTTGAGATACAGAATTGGGATCGGTGAACCTATTTAGAGCAACAAGCATTTGAAAAAGAAAGCTTAGGCAATCGCCGTAATCTTGCTGTCATTCAGCGCCAGTTATGCCCAGAGGGTTTCTTCTGGTCAGGTTTTCGATGCGCTGAAGCCAAAACATACTAACGATTACATGTCTACAACACGCTCCTTTGCGGTACAGAAGAAAAAGGACTCCGTAAGTAGCAGTGAACGTAGCTTCATCCGCAGTATCAACACCACCAGGGCAATCATGGTTGAGCAACGTAAAAAAACTGATTGCGATAGTCGATAAAAAAGAGCTGCCGTCTATCAACATTCGCATTCTCTTTGATTATGATTTGGATCGCATCAAGGAGAGTTCATACTCCAGTCTTGATGTGATCAGTACTGCATTGTTGGATGAGGCCCTCGAAGATTCAAGAATTATGCTTAATGGTCACACCGATGCCGTGGGCTCTCGCATCTATAATCAGGACCTTTCGGAGCGCAGAGCTCTTTCGGTCAAACACTACCTGACTCAGGTTGGACATATCCCGGAATATCGTCGTGTTGAGATTGTAAATCTCGGCAAATAATGGACTATAGTACTTAAGTTCAGCAATTCTGGGCGCTGACAAAAAGGATAGAACTAATGTCTATAAGTAGAAAGCTGTTACCACTGCCATTATTGGCTATGGTCGGAGCGAATACAGCTACAGCGCCCGCAATTGCGGCCAGCAACCTTGAACAACTGCGCAAAGAAGTGGTCGACATCCTCGATGCCAGCTGTGCGCGGTGCCATCAGGTTGGCAAACTCGAAAAGATCAAGGAACCTTCCCAGAATTTTGGTAATGTTCTTGATCTAGAAGCATTGGTTCGTGACAAAAAACACGTCATTGCCGGTAATCCGGATAATTCCAAGCTCTGGAAGACGATGATGGACGCCAACATGCCATATGATGTTTACAACGGAGATTATGAAGCCCATTCACCCTCCGCGGAAGACAAGCAAAAGGTGGCTGACTGGATCATCGCCGAAGGCAACGCAGGCAAGGAATTGATATCTTCGCGTACATTTGTTTCTGATGATGATTTCTTAAATGCAATCTTGGATGATTTGCGCACGCTGCCTGAGCACCGCATTTCACGTACTCGTTACCTGACATTGGCCAACCTTTATAATGGTGGAGCCAGTGAAGAAGCAATGGAAGTGTATCGTCAAGGTGCGGTCAAGCTTTTGAATTCTCTGACATATCAACCTGAACCAATCATGTATGAGAAGCTTGGTCCAGGTGATACAATATTGAGAGTCAACCTCGATGATATGGGGTGGGATGATGACAAATGGGATTTGCTCCAGTCAAATAATCCGTATTTGATCCAATATGACAGTCCAACTGCTCGTTTTGTTGAGAAGCACACTGAAACAAAAACACCCATTATCCGTGCAGATGTGTTTGCATTTATTGCGCCTAGGCCAAAATTGTATCTGAAATTGCTGGATTTACCCGATACTTTTGGTGAATTGCAAAAATTCCTGGGTATCGACATCAACGAAGAGATTGAAAACAATCGTGTCGCTCGTGCGGGCTTTCAACATTCAGGCGTTAGTCAGAACAATCGAATGATTGAGCGTTTTTCAACCAAGTTTGGTGCTTTCTGGAATTCCTATGATTTTGCAGGAAATAAAGGTAATCAAAGTCTGCTGTTGCATCCAATGGGACCAATAGGCGATAATCCATTTAAACATGATGGCGGTGAAATGTTCTTCACCCTGCCAAATGGTTTTCAAGCCTACTATCTAGCAGCATCTGATGGTAAAATGCTGATTAGCGGTCCGACAGAAATTGTCCGCGACCCGCGTCGCAGAGACTTGAAAGTTACCAATGGTATTTCCTGCATTAGTTGCCATTCCCAAGGCATTCGTGATGAAAACCAGGATGAAATCCGTGATTACGTACTAAATTCTGCGACATTTGACAGTAAAATGCGCAAAAAAATTGAAGCAATTCATCCGCCTCAGGAAGAAATGAAAAAGATCATGGCTCGTGACAAGAAACGCTTCATGGATGCCATGAGGTCAGCAGATCTTGATCCAAATCTGTTCCTTGATGGACAAGTTGAAATGGTTTCTGCCCTGTCGGATCAATTTGAACGTAATTTGACCCTTGAGATGGCTGCAGCGGAATTTGGTTTGTCAGTCGATGAGTTTAATAAAGCGCTGCCACGCGCTGGGAAAATCGGATACGATCTGTCTCTACGCCTGAAACAGGACCAGGTACCTCGTGACCAGTTTATCGGTCAATTTGCAGAAATATTGACAAATATGACAGATCACACTCTGATTGCTCAATCAGAATCTGAAGATACTGTCAAAAAGGTCAAAAAGGAACGTGAAGACAGGGATACTTTTGACCTCACATTGTTCGCCAACAAGCAGGAATATGATGTCGATGAAAAAGCGGTCTTTACTTTCAAATCTGACAAAACCTGCTTCCTGACGGTTGTCAATGTCGAAGGCAATGGTACATCAACAGTGTTGTTGCCGAATAAATTCCGTAAGGATCCTGTCAAGTTGAAAGCCGGCAAGGATTTGGAGTTTCCTGGTAAAAAGGATGACTTCCATTTCCGTCTGGCTGATGCTGGTAAGGAGAAGATTATTGCCCTTTGCAGCACTTCTCACGACTATATCCCAGGTATCAAATACAACTTTAAAACGACGACTTTTGCCGAACAGGGCAGTGAAAACAAGCTCAACAAATCTTTGGAGAAAGCCGCCACAGAATATACGAGAGCTATCCGGATTGAAGGCAAAAAAGCCAAGAAGGTCGCTTTGAAGAAGAAAACCAAGAAGAGCGACAAGCTGGTAGCCCAGGCACGTAAAGCTATTACAATCGTTGTCCACTAGCCGTTAAGGCCTGCCCCGGAGCATCAACGTTTCGGGGCGGAATTAATCCCGATTGGTATAGGTCGTCGCTGCATGCATTTATACCCGCACAAAATATGTGTAGGTTTATGTCGCGTGGACTATCGCCACTGAGAATTCCAGCCTGTCTTGTTTTGATTTGGTCCTGACTGTCGGACTTTTCCAAACGGTCTAGTGCGTCCATTTTGGCAGGACCTGATGGAAGCCGGCTTGTTATCTCCAGTCATTCCTACCAAGCCGGTGCCGAGAGCCAGGTCCGTAAATATTCAAGAGAATTTCCCAGTACTGTCGTATTAAGTTCAAGCAACGGATACTTGTTGTCTCAATTGGCTGGGCACGCGAATATCAGCGTGATGGAATTCAGGATGATCTCAAGTTTGGCGGTGCGATCCCCAACGACAGCTACTTCTCAAAAGGCGCACGCTGGGTTCGTGCCCTATGGACGCCAAATTAATTTCACTACGGAGACAGGTGAACTGTGATTAATGCTACCCGGTTGGTATTGACACGAATTCCAACCCCTGATGTCTCAAAACCTGTTGTACCTGTCAGGTCAGTTATCTCCGATCTCCCCCCAGAGCCGCAAAAGTTGCCGGATTGGAAAACACATCGGATAAACTGCTTTCGTTGCGTGGTGGCCCCGGCACTTCTTTTGCTGAATTGGTAAGCATGCGCGCAGGCACACAATTGACAATTACCGGAAAATCCAAACCCTGGTTTCGCGTTAAACTCAACAATGGCACGACTGGATTCGCCCATTCCGGATACGTGTGTTTGGTAGAAGTGCCAACCGTTGATCCCGATCGTGTGACAGACAATAGTATTAAAATCATTGGTCCTGACAAAGCGGATAACAACAACTCAGCCAATCAGCAGCAATCTTCGCTCAATCATGGGGACATAAAATCTCAAATCAAATCAGATCAAACTGATCAGAAACGTATTGCTGAGACATGGGGAAACACCGGGACTGGAAATTGAGTTGATGTTAAAACGGGTAAAATCTGATGTATATGAAGAAACTGAGGGTAATCAATCGCCCTGGAACAACTCTGCTTTGAGAAAAGACTTTAACTATGTAAAATGAACGAATATCTGCACCTGCGATATTTACTGTTGCAACTGACGCTTACTTCATTACACCTATGAATAACAACTAAATGCCATCGCCAAGTAGTCCGTCGGCGGTTTTTGTTTTTGCTGAATATTGGAAAGTACGATATGTCTTTACCCCAAAAATCTAATAATGCGCCATCACTTGCCCCGTTCAAATGGGATGATCCATTTCTACTTGATGAGCAATTGAGTGAAGAAGAACGCATGATTCAAGATGCTGCGCGCTCATTTGCACAGGCTGAGTTAGTACCGCTGATCAATGATGCCTACATGAATGAAGAGACCGATCCCGGTCTATTCAAAAAAAACAAAAACCGCCGACGGACTACTTGGCCAAGTAGTCCGTC
>JAAENI010000919.1 GCA_024224595.1 Hyphomicrobiales bacterium | reverse complement strand
CTGAAAAATAACACTCAGAATTTTCACAATTCTAAAATCATGCCGTTGAAGTTCTAATGACTATTTATCACCTGTATTATCCGACTTGAACGGTTTAAGGCATTGATTTCTAACAATATGTTCAAATTACAGCATGGGAAATGTGCGGGCTTGAATGCATCGTTCAAGTTCGTTTTGGATTATCGCAATATTTTCGGGTGAATAATGGTTGGCTCAATAACCAGCTTCAAATCGATTTACGCAATATTATCAATGTAATAAAGGTTCCTAAAAACGACTTTCAAATCGAGCTTGAAGCAAATCTGAAATTTTGCCGATTTTGCTCAACTTGTTGGGTTTCAGGCGACAATTCTAATTTTGGATGTCCAAAAGTGCAGAACATATTTTTATCAAATTTCTGACATGCCCTTGAATTATCTACTGCTTTCGCCATTTACCGGATATTATCAGATATTCCCACTAGCCCGAAAATCTCATGAAGCATGGATATTTGCGGTTTTCGGTTTGCACGGAGTGTTTTGTGCGTTGTGCGATAGTAAATGGGTCGGTTTTGGTGATAGAGCATTCGGATATCGACAATTATTCGCTTTTTGGTCTCATTGAGCAGGATTTTGAGCGAGCGGAATTACTCATCGAGTGCGGTGACGATATTAAGCAGCAAAGGCAAGCGCTTGCGCTATTATCCTGGTTTGAGCCGGGGCGGCCAGGCAAAACAGCGCTTGATCAGGACAGGCCGATGACATCATGAAGCGCACCCGCCTTGTATTGCGCACAATGAGCGCCACAATCTTCAATAGCCTCAGCCTGATCATACCGCATTGGACATGCGCCATGCCGGTGTCTTTGAGCGCGATACGCCGCACCGTTTCAAGCAATGTATAGGCAAGAGCGGAGAGCAAAAGACGAAACTGGTTTGGCCACCATTTGTGACATGAGGTGCGGTCTGCGAACAAATCAAGCTGTTGTTCCTTGATGCGGTTTTCCATGTCCCCACGCGCGCAATAAGTCGTCTCGTAAAAATACTGCCCATTATTCCTGATATCCGGGTCCCCAAGAATTGGCTCTCCAGGATTTGGGCCTTCGAGATTGGTCACGATATAGCGCGGGTTGGCGCCTTTTTCCATATGCTCGATACGCGCGATTACCCGACGTTCGCATTTCCAACTTTTCGCAGCATAGTAAAATTCACCAAACAGGCGTTGCTTGTCGCCACTTGCCTCAAAGCCTTTCTTTGCCGCTTCTATCCAGTCGGCTGCTAAACCGTT
>JAAENI010000918.1 GCA_024224595.1 Hyphomicrobiales bacterium | reverse complement strand
TGAAATTAATCCGTCTGAAATGCTCAACGGAATCGACTCAGCCTCGTGACTCAACGCCGGTCCGAGCAAAAGAAGATGTTCCAGCCAAATGCCGACAATCACGATCGAACAGATAATTATCATGAGAATCGGCTTGGTTTTGATGTCCTTGTTTAATAAGATGAAAAAGGGACCGACAAAGCAGACAATAAATACCGTCCAGGCCAGTTTATTCCAGGGCGCCAACATGGTGCGCACAATCACATAATGGGTTTCCTCAGGGATATTGCCATAGTAAATGACCATCAGTTGAACGTAGAAGAAATCCGCCCAGAGCAGACAGAAGGCAAAAAACAGCTTGCCGATGTCGTGAAGATGATTGGGTTTGATATCCGACCCCTCACCCTGCTTCAGTCGAATGATGGCTGCCACGATGATCAGCGCCCCCAGTCCGATGAAAAATGCTTTGACGAAATGATAAGCGCCAAATAGGGTGGAAATCCAATGGGGATCCATGCTCATCACAAGATCGAATCCGA
>JAAENI010000917.1 GCA_024224595.1 Hyphomicrobiales bacterium | reverse complement strand
AGATTGGATATCTGAGAAATGCATTCAGGATACCCTTTTTGTTTTTTTTTTATTTGAAACTTGTTTCCGCGTTTACGAATAGTTGCCATGACGGAGCATTCGCGTGTCAGCAGCGAAATTATGGGCTTTTGTATTTTGTGGGATTTAGCCTAAGTCATTAATAACATAACATAAATATGGTGGACTATCCAGTGATAACCTAGAACCGTCAGCAACTGCAAAATTGCTTCAAGAACTGGAGGAATGGTCAGGTCATCTTCAATCGAACCCGGAAGTTATTCGGAAGCTTCGCGCACTTGAGGCAGATGTAACATGTAATGACACGCCCTCGATTTCTCATCCTCGGCCACCAAGGCTGTCACGATGAAACAGGAATTCCGGGCAGCATTTGGAAAATCAGCAGATAAGCCACGCGCGCAATCCCTAGCTGGTGGAATTTCTAAAGGCAAGAAAAATGGCCGGTCGCTGCCCCCTGTCACCTTGCGCCTGACTGAAGATGAACGGAAGCGGTTGAAAGAATTAGCGGATGGCGTGACCATGAGCGCCTATATCCGGGGCTGTGTGTTTGGCAAAAGTAAGGCACGGTTTCAAGGCCCGGTGGTGGATAAGAAGGCCATTGCTCAGGCATTGGCGCTATTGGGTCAATCCCGCATTGCCAATAATCTCAATCAACTTGCCTATCAGGCCAATATTGGTGCGCTTACCATAGAAGAACGGGAAATCGCTCAAATAGAGGAGGCTTACAATCACGTCTGTGAGCTGCGCTTATTATTGATCAAAGCATTGAAGGTTTAGTCATGCTGTTTGTCGGTAACGAGCGTGGTTATGGGTTTGAACTAGCCCAACATTTAATGAATGGCCGTGCCAATGAACATGTCACGGTTCATTCTATTGAAGGATTTATTGCCAATAACCTATTTGACGCTTTTGCAGAATCCGAAGCAATTGCCGCCGGAACGCAGTGCCAAAACTATCTTTATTCCCTGTCACTTAATCCACCGGGCAATGAGACCGTTCCCATTCACCTGTTTGAAGAAACCATTGCACGTATTGAACGGGAATTTGGTTTAACGGGCCAACCGCGTGCCATTGTCTTTCATGAGAAAAAAGGCCGTCGCCACTGTCATTGCGTCTGGTCGCGCATCAATACGGCACGGATGAAAGCGATTAACCTGCCGTTGACGAAACGCAAGTTGATGAATATCTCCCGCCAGATTTACCGTGAACAGGATTGGGATATGCCTGCCGGATTTGAAGATTGGCGCAAGCGTGATCCACTGAATTATTCACGTGAAGAAGCCGGACAAGCGGCACGCGCCGGGCTAGACCCCAAAGAACTCAAGAAGATGTTTGTGCGCTGCTGGCAGCAATCGGACTCGCGCGCGTCATTCGCTGCCGCCTTGTGGTCTGAGGGCTATTATCTGGCACAGGGAGATAAGCGCGGGTTTGTCGGCGTCAACGGATTTGGAAAAATCTATTCTCTGTCTCGCTGGTGCGGTGCCAAGCCCAAGGAATTACGCGCCCGCTTGGGTGACTACAATGAATTGCCCACCGTTGAAGAAGCCACCGCCATTCTAAATGGCACAGAACAGGCCGAAAATTCCAAGAAAACCGAACAATCTGATCCTGATTTTATTATCCGCCGGGACAGGTTGATGACAAAGCAACGCGCAGAGCGCGAGGCTTTGCAGGCCGCACAAGAAAAGCGCCACATTCGTGAAACCAAGCAACGTCAGTCCCGTATACCAATGGGCATGAAGTTGATCTGGGCACGGTTATCGGGAGCCTATGACCGCTTGATGAAAGAGTTGGATTCTGAAACCGCCGCTTGCGATGTGCGCGATCAACAGGAGTACCAAGTCCTTGTTGAAAAACATCTAGCCGAATATCACCATCTGTCATCAGGTTT
>JAAENI010000916.1 GCA_024224595.1 Hyphomicrobiales bacterium | reverse complement strand
GGGGAACCAGCCAATCGATATCACCCACGTTCACAAAACTGTCTCCCCAGGTTCTGGGCATCCTCGGATTGACCTGAGCGATAACAACGGCTGCGTGTTCAACCGCCGACCGGGTGATATCAACCGAAACCCCCAGACTGCAATATCCGAACTTGTCCGGAGGGCTGACTTGAACAAGGGCGGCATCCAAACCGATTTGATGACTGGCAAACAACCTGGGAATCTGGGAAAGATATTCGGGAATGTAATCGATTTTGCCATCAAATGCTGCCTTGCGCATGGATTGGCTGATAAAAAACAGCTTTAATGAAAAACGGCGGATAAATGATTCATCTTCTACAAACTGCGATAGGGTTGAAGAGAGCATCTGATAGACCATTATATCTTGCAGGCGCTCGTCTTTGACCATGGCTCTGATGAGATGCTGGGGTTCACCGCAGCCCGTTCCGATAAAAACACGGCTACCTCTCATGATCCTTGATATGGCTTCTTGAGCGTCAACAACCTTTGGTGCATAATACCGTTGCCAATCCATTCAATTCCTCCTCATCCGGACAAACCGAAATGCTGAATCACAAAAAAAATGCTAATGTTTGAATATATCAAAT
>JAAENI010000915.1 GCA_024224595.1 Hyphomicrobiales bacterium | reverse complement strand
AGATGTTCATTGCTTGTTGTTCAAGGCGCTACAGATTTGAGCGATACGGCAGAGGCGGAATTTCATGCGCAATCGAGTTTCAGGGTCACGGGCTCTCAAAGTTCAAGTGTTTCAATTCCTGGGGTCACAAGCCCAGGCGGCTCTGATAAATCAGTGCAATATAATTCAGGCGGTGTGTTTGGCGGTGACGCAAAATTTACATATGATTATACGTCAAATGAAGTAACAATAGACGGGAAGCTTACTGTAACCGGGCTTATTGACCCGACAGGCTTAGTATTAACAGAACAGGCAACTGTACCAGACACCCCCGCGGCAGGTTTCGGCTATGTCTGGACAAAAAACACGACTCCGTCAACGCTTATTTTTACCGACGATGCAGGGACAGATCACTTGATCGAAGCTGGTGGCGGTGACGTTGATGGGCCTACATCATCAACAGATTTATCTATTGCAACTCTTGACGGCACAACAGGGAAGTTGATTCAAGACAATGCAACAACCACCTTGTTTACCGGGCTTTCAGAAGCAATTTTAAAGATGAATGTATCGGGCCTTGATGGTGACGCTTTTATAAGAATGGGTAACTATGCTGGAACAACTT
>JAAENI010000914.1 GCA_024224595.1 Hyphomicrobiales bacterium | reverse complement strand
TCGACCGGGAAAAATCAGAGCTTAGAAAATACAATTTTCTGTACAAACATTGGGGAGTAGCTCACTTCAAACGAACAAAAAAAGGCGAGCTGCTGGTTCGCCTCTTGATCACGGGTTGTTATAGACGGGTTTATCGGGTTACAAAACAACTGCCACCGGCAGCCTTGTAACGTTTACAAAAACTCGCGGCTTCAGGCATTCCACCCACAGGAATTTGAACCCTGTAAAATGTACCCTTACCATCAACATCGACGGCACGAATTTCTTTGGGTTGCCCGTCTAGCAGGCTGGCAAACTTTTGCTTCAGATTTTGATAGGTAGCCTCCGCGGCTTCCTGACTGCGCTGAGAAGAAATCTGCACTTTATAAGTACCCGTGGTTGCGACTACGGTATTGTTGACGGGTGCATCTGCAGCAATGGCTGTTACCTGCTGGACAGGCACCCTCATTGTTTTTGCTACTTGCGCCTCATCTTTTTGCTCCGCTACCAGGTTCTGGGTGGCTGAGGCGCCTTTCAAAGCATTAGCACTAACAGCTGTGCCAGATTTGGTTGTTATGAAAGGATTTGCAGCAGGAACCGGAATAATATCGGTGCTTTTAGCTCCATCTACTGGCTTGCCCTGGTCACCATGCACCTGGACGGGTGCCAATTTGGCAGCAGGAACAGCACCCAGATCAGCAACTTTCGTGCCCTCCGATGTAATTATTGTGCCGTCTGCCCGCACAATCACTGTCTTTACTTTTCTGGGCTGAACAAATGTGTCGGCGGCATTTTCGTTCGATTTTGCTTTGTTGCTGGACAGTCTTTCTGAAGATTTTGATTGATTGGCACTTTCTTTACTATTTTCCAGATCGACTGGCTTGATATTTGAGGAAACGAGTCTTTCCTGAGATTCCAAAGTTGTTTTTTTACCGTTCATTCTCACATAAACCGGCTGATCCTGATTAGCTATTTCCCTACCACCGGGTTGGTCAGGTTTGACTTTAAAATCACTTTGATCTGCGCGGACAAGAACCGGATCATTATTGTTGATCGTCTCGCCAATCAGGCCATATCCCACGACCCCTGCCCCGATAATTACAGCGCAACCCAATGCGATAGCAGCCATTTTAAACCCGGAGCTTTTATTCCTTTGCGGTATCAACGCTCCGGCCAGTGCTTGATCAATTTTTGTTTCATCTCGCTCAACTGCACTCTCTGGTTGTGTTGCTTTCTTATCATAGTTTGCAGTTTCGACACCTGTGGCCCCAAAACTCCCATCGTGTGACATTGCGTGATCATCGTCGTAATATTGATCCGAGTAACCATCGAAGTACTCATCTGGATACCCATTGTCAGGCGGATAATTTTGATAGTCCTGATCCTGGTCTGTTTGGTGGCCAGAATGTTGGTGTTCAAATTCCATTTGGGATTGTGGGTTCAGATTATCAGCATTTTGAGATCCCAAATCCAGCGATAATTCTTCGGCGAATGCATCGGAAAAAGCGCTCTCAATTTCCATAGATTGAGCAGCTAAATCATCTTGCAATGCATGAACTGAGTCATTGATCCGTCGTTCGTCATTGCTGTAATCCTGTTCCTGGTAAAACAAATGTGGGTCGGCGTGCTGTTGTTCAGATTCCTGATTTTGTAATTCCGTAACGAAATCACCAAGCTCAGCAAACTCCCCTAATTCAGTCTGGGTTTTTATTGAGCCAGCCAATGCTGAAGACATCTGGTCCATTGGGCTATTACTAATCGAGGCATCATTGGGAGATTCTGCTGACGAGACGCCCGAGTGTTCAGGCAAAACACCATTACCGGCATCAAATGCGGTCCTAAATTTTTGCGCGTCAAAGTCGGAATCTGGAATCGGTCTGTCATTTTGTGCAACATTTATAGGGCGCTCAAGCGAGCTCAAGACAGCATCAATCTCGTTTTGCATACCACTATTTCGGTGGGGAACTTCAGTGGATTGCTGATGTGAATTGTCTAATTGTTCATCACTTATTCCGATTTTTTGCTTAATGCTTGCCTCAATGTCCTGTTGGGTTACCTGGATTCTTCCCGCTGCAAACGCCTCGAGAAATTCCTCAGTTTCCGGATCTTCTACCGCATCGTCAAATTGCTGGCGTTCTTCACTATTGGATAACTCAGGGGTGGGCGATTCAGCAATATTTTCTTCCAATTGCTGAGAAGATTGTTCTTCAGCCACATCGAGATTATCTGATGGAGAACTATCAACATATTGGGGTACATATGATTCCGCCTCACCATTCAACTCGGCCATCAATTGTGATTCAAGGTCCAGACCATCGCCATCAACAGCATCTTCTACAATGTAGTTTGCCTCTTCTTCTGCCAATCCAGTTTCCAGCAGGTCGGTAAATTTCAAGTCAATGTCTGCAAATGGATCAACACCATCCTCGTTCGCAGGTGTATCAAATTCTTCCTGAGGCGATTCCTCCGAAAATATGCTCGCTCGATCTCTTTCAGATTGCTCACTGACTGCGGCAGATAGCGTTCGATCTTCCGGAGTTTTTCGAGGCTTTTCCGGAATATCGACCGGCTTTACAACAAATTTGGCAAACGGATTTTCTTCATTACCGGTATCTGCGGGCTGCGACGCTGACAGCGCCGATTGCTTAGGCTGGCCGGAATCTTTGGATTGTTGACCGAAATATTGCTTTTCCGATCCCCGGGATTTATGGTGTGTACTCGTGGATTCTGCTCTCGTTTCTTCACTAGTCACAATTCGTGCCAATTCGGCGAGAGGGTCATCAATGTGTGAATTTTCATGCTCGTCTTCTGGTCGCTGAAAATATTGTTCACTCATCTTTAATAATCCGTTCTGCAACTTCGAAGCGAGTATACACCCGTCCTTATGCCTGTATCTGTTCTATCTAACAGCCGACAAATTTGTTACAATTAGGGCATTTGGAGTTTTTACTACCGCATTTCCTGCGGCGCGCTGGCTCCTATTATAGACAAACCAGAAGCGAGAACCAAAGCCATTGCATGCAACATTGCCAACCGTGCTAATGTTAGTTGTGCATATTTATGGTTAATAAATCGTAATTTTGGCTTTTCTTTGCCCCGATTCCAGTGCGTATGGAATTCAGAAGCGAGATCATTCAGGTAAAAGGCCAGTCTGTGAGGTTCATCTGCGTTGGCTGCCTGTTCTATTATCCGGGGAAACTCTGCCAGTTTTCTGATGAGGTCCAGTTCACCCTCATCGTTTAACAACAACAAATTTGCCTTTGCCAATTCCTCTTCACCAATGGACAGATCTGGCATTTCACTAGTCACCTGGCGAAAAACAGAACAGGCACGTGCGTGGGCATACTGAACATAAAATACTGGATTATCACGCGTTTGTTCTGTCACTTTCTGAAAATCAAAATCGAGCAAGGCTTCGGCTTTTCGAAAAAGCATCATGAAACGCACCGCATCACAGCCCACTTCATCAACCACATCACGTAAAGTGACAAAGTTTCCTGAGCGTTTTGACATCTGTACCGGTTTATTGTCTCGCAATAGCTTTACCAGTTGAACCATCAGGACATCAAGTTCAGCTGCGCCACCTGACACCGCTTGAGCTACCGCTTTCAATCGCTTCACATAACCACCATGATCAGCCCCCAATACATAGACCATACGCTCAAAACCGCGATCAAATTTGTTTTTGAAATAGGCAATATCAGCGGCAAAATAAGTAAAACTTCCATCGGATTTTACCAGTGGTCGATCGATATCGTCGCCAACCTGGGTCGATTTGAACAATGTTTGCTCCCGGTTTTCCCAATCTTCAGGCACTTCTCCCTTGGGCGGCGGCAGATGTCCATCATAAACAAATCCACGCTCACGCATTTCGCTCAGCATGCTTTCAATTTCTGATCGACCACCAACTTTGTCATGAAGCTCACGTTCGGAAAAGAATACATCATGATGGATATTCAATGAACCCAGATCCTCACGAATGAGATCCATCATTTGATCGATGGCAAATGAACGCAATAACGCCATACGTTTTGTATCATCCATCGACAAGAGCTGATCTTGATGTTGCTCTGCCAGCCTTTTGGCGGGCTCGAGCAAATAGTCACCGGGATAAAGACCCTCCGGAATTTGACCAATATCTTCACCCAATGCTTCCCGGTACCGCAGAAAAAGCGAGGAAGCCAAAACATCAACCTGCGCACCGGCGTCATTGACATAGTATTCCCGGGTGACATCAAATCCGGCAAAAGCCAACAGATTTGACAAAGTGTCACCAATCACCGCTCCGCGACAATGACCTACGTGCATGGGACCGGTTGGATTTGCCGAGACATATTCTATATTGACTTTCTTACCCTGACCTACAAGGCCTCCGCCATATTGGCTACCTGAACTCAAGATTACTCCCAGATGACGGGCCCAAAAGGCTGGCTCCAGTTTGATATTAATAAAACCCGGACCGGCAATCTGCGTGCTTTTGATGTCCTCAAGATGTTCCAGTTCACCACCAATTGAGGCCGCCAGTTCCCGAGGATTAATTCCCACCTGCTTAGCCAAGACCATCGCTGCATTTGTAGCGAGATCACCATGGCAGGAATCACGCGGTGGTTCGACTGAAATTTTGGACAAATCAAGCTCCAAATTCATATTAAATTCAATTGCTTCAACAATTTTTTTAATTTGATTCTCGAACTTAGAAAACAAATTCATTTCAGATTTCATTGTTTGAATTCCCAGACGGACATGCACAGATTAAAGGCTTTGCGAAAAACGCTGCCAAGATGATCGCCCCCACTATCCCAATTCGGGCGTAACGTCAAACAATCGCTTGTGCTCACTAATGGCGAAATTATCAGTCATGCCAGCAAGAAAATCGGATACCAGCCTCGCTCGTTTTTGATCATCCAACCGCCGCGACGCATCCTGCCAGTCAACGCCCCAGTCATTTGGCATTTGACCGTCACCGGAGAAATATTCTCGAAATAAATCATGTACGATAATTTGGGCGTTCTGGCGTACGGCAACAACATCCTTTGCACGATACATATTTGCATACAGGAACGCTTTGATCGCTGCTTCAGTAGTCTTCATTTGATCACTAAACCTGACGACTGTTTCACCAGCATCGCGAATATCCCTATCAATGCGAGGATTTATCCGTTCAATGTTACTTAGACTTGTTGTGATGACATCTTCTACCATTGCGGTAATCTGACGTCTGACGATTTCATGGGCGCTACGCTTTGCATCAAGACCGGGATAAAGTTGGCGCAAACTAGCCAATGCTTCACCTATCAGGGGCAGGCTTTGCAGATCATCAAGGCGAAACAACCCTGCCCTGATGCCATCGTCCAGGTCATGGGCATCATAAGCAATGTCATCAGCAATTGCGGCACACTGTGCTTCAATCGTTGAATGGCAATCTAACTCCAGATCATAAAGTTCATTAAATTCGGCTATTGCATAAGGAATTATGCCAGACGGATAGTCACACGCCATCACCGGGCCATTGTGCTTGACCAAACCTTCAAGGGTTTCCCAGGACAAATTCAATCCGTCAAATTCCGCATATTGGCGCTCAAGTTTTGTCACACATCTTAGTGACTGGGCATTGTGATCAAATCCACCGAAATCCTTCATCATGTCATCAAGAGCACTTTCGCCTGCATGGCCAAAAGGCGGGTGTCCAAAATCATGTGCCAGAGCCAGGGCCTCAGCCAAATCTTCGTCAACCCGCAATGCGCGCGCCAGTGAACGGGCGATCTGGGAAACTTCAATCGAATGGGTAAGTCTGGTGCGATAATGATCGCCTTCGTGATAGACGAACACCTGCGTCTTGTGTTTGAGACGACGAAATGTAGTGGAATGAATTATGCGATCACGGTCTCGCTGAAAAGGCGTGCGGGTTGCACTATTTTTCTCATCAATAAATCGGCCTCTGGAATTTGCTGCCAAACAGGCATGGGACGCCAGACCTTCTCGACCAAATCCAATACTCTCAAACACGCCGGACCTTACAATTGGAACACTTCTTGTTGCAAAACAAAAATTAGTTAGGAAACTTATATTAAAAGTCCGTTCAGGAAATCACAAGAGCATTTGATCTCCTGACTTTGCGACACTTGAAAGATAGCCGTGACAGGCCTATTATTAGAATGATATTTCTTATGAAAAGTTACCAGCACCGATGAATATTCAACCCCCTGGAAAACATGAAGTGGTTGCAACAGATGCAGCGATGTCGCGGATTGCTAAAATAACTGCTGAAGATGAGAACACAGATTCTCTGCGAATCTCTGTAGAAGGTGGCGGGTGTTCGGGATTTTCATATCAGTATGATCTGGTAAAAGACAAAAACGACAATGATGATCTGATAATCCAGCGCAATGGTGGGAAAATCCTTATCGATTCACTGTCGTTAATGTATATGGGCGGATCGGTTGTAGATTTCGTCGATGACCTGATGGGTCAGTCTTTCAAAGTTGAGAACCCGAACGCCGTTGCCAGTTGCGGTTGCGGCACCAGTTTTTCGGTATAACAGCGTATTATCAGTTGGCCAGTTTTCCCTTGACTTTCAAACGCTGTTGAGGCGTTGCCAGAGCAAATGCCTCCTCCTGCAATTCTGAAATCCATTCAAAATCCCGAACGCCGGCAACCAACTTTGCTTCACTCAGCATCAGCAATCCTTTAACTGGGTCGGACCTGAAATAGTTTCCTTCAAATATCATCTTACCCAAAAGTGCCTTTGCGCCAATATGTCCCTTGCGGTTGGACAAACTCAGCATGCGGGCAGCCAGTTTTGCATCGTGCAAACCATCAGATTCATCAAGATTCATACGGCCAAGTTCAAATTGTGCATTGGGATTTCTAAATACCATTGCCGCGGTCGTAAACATCACCCGGGCCTGATAGGAATCAGGTGCCAAACCACTCACTGCAATACCTTTATGATAATATCGACCCAGCGCCACCATTGCCTCAGAAGCAAACTGTCCATCATGGCTGTTTGGGTTAGCCCCTGAATAGCGCTCAGTAATCCCTTTGAAAATGTTAAATGCAGCAATGGGATCACGTTGAACACCGTCGCCAGTCTCATACATGCGTCCCAATTTCCACTGGGCTGCCGGATTACCATGGTCGGCAGCATACTTTAAAACACTGACAGCTTCCGCTTCCTGACCCTTTTTGCGGGCATTGAAATAGAACCGGAAAATTTTTTGTGACGACAGTTCGCCTTCAAATACTTTTGAAGGATCAAATGCCAAAACATTTCCTGGCAACAAAACCATACCGCCACCAAGGCTCAAGGCACAAAGCAAACCAATTATATTTGCCCTAAATATCGGCATAACAGATCTTTTCCTTCTTTCCACCTGGATGGGTTACCGCACCCTCGCGTGCAGACCCCACAAGCTGGGAATATTTCCAGATTGTTCCGGATGTATAATCAGTTTCTCTAGGTGTCCATGCAGCGCGTCGTCCGGCCAGTTCGTCTTCTGACAGAACCACGTCAATAGTGCCTTTTTCAGCATCAATTTCGATAATATCGCCATCGTTGACCAAAGCAATATTGCCACCCAATGCTGCTTCGGGGCCTACATGACCAATGCAGAAACCACGTGTTGCACCCGAAAAGCGCCCATCGGTGATCAAAGCTACTTTGTCGCCCATGCCCTGGCCGTACAACGCTGCAGTTGTCGACAACATTTCACGCATTCCCGGTCCGCCGCGTGGTCCTTCATAGCGAATGACCAGTACTTCACCTTCTTTGTAGGTTCGGCTGCTGACTGCTTCAAAGCATTCCTCCTCGGAATCAAAACAGCGCGCTGGTCCGCTAAACTTTAATTTGTCCATTCCGGCAATCTTGACAATGGCGCCATCCTCGGCGAGATTACCGCGCAACCCAACCACACCACCGGATTTGGTAATCGGCTTGTTGGCAGGATAAATGACATCCTGGAGATCATTCCAGGTAATCTTTTCCATATTTTCGGCAAGCGTCAAGCCGGTAACCGTCATGCAATCGCCATGCAAATACCCGTGATCCAGCATCGTCTTCATCAATAGTGGAATGCCGCCTGCTTCAAACATATCTTTGGCAACATATTTGCCACCGGGTTTGAGATCAGCAATATAAGGCGTATTTTCGAAAATACGCGCGACATCAAACAGATCAAAATCGATACCGATTTCATGGGCAATTGCTGGAAGGTGCAAAGCTGCATTGGTCGAGCCGCCGGTTGCGGAGACTACTGCGGCAGCATTTTCCAGCGATTTCAGGGTAACAATATCACGGGGGCGAATATTCTTCTCTAATAATTCCATAATCTTTTCGCCGGAAGCGTAGCAAAAACGGTCACGAATTTCATAGGGAGCTGGTGCTCCGCAGGAATAGGGTAGTGCAAGACCGATCGCTTCAGCCACGGTCGCCATCGTATTGGCTGTAAATTGTGCACCACATGAACCAGCCGACGGACAGGCAACCTGTTCAATTTCAAGCAGATCATCATCACTCATATCGCCAACAGAATGCTGACCAACCGCCTCAAATACGTCCTGTACAGTGATTTGTCTGCCGCGAAAATTTCCCGGTAAAATCGATCCACCGTATATGAAGATCGAAGGCACATTGAGGCGAACCATCGCCATCATCATACCCGGCAATGATTTGTCACAGCCCGCTAGTCCAACCAGAGCATCAGAACAATGACCGCGCATTGTCAATTCAACCGAATCCGTAATAACTTCTCGCGATACCAGGGATGATTTCATCCCCTGGTGCCCCATGGCAATGCCGTCTGTCACGGTAATAGTGACAAATTCGCGCGGTGTACCTTTGGCAGAAGCCACGCCTTTTTTCACAACCTGAGCCTGACGCATCAATGAAATGTTGCACGGAGCAGCCTCGTTCCAGCAGGACGCGACGCCAACCAGCGGTTGGGCAATTTCTTCTTCTGACAACCCCATGGCATAAAGATAGGAACGATGGGGCGCTTTGGCTGGTCCAACTGTTGTATGCCTGCTCGGCAATTTTGATTTATCAAATAATTTCTTAGCCATAACCTTGCGATCCCCCGCTTTTTAACGCCTTTTTCCCCGTTAATATGCGCATAACGTGGCCATATCACCGATTTCTTATCAGGCAGATAAACATACCTGTTCCGACTGCCGACAAGATTATAGTCTAGCGGAGTAGTTCAGTGAGGTGATACTTATTTGTGGCACAAAAGCGGCAAATTCGAGTTCTTTACCATTCAAGGCAAGATACAATTGCAAGTGTTGCAATTCTGCAACTAAAGCGTCCCATTTTGGCACAAATTATGGATTTCATCATCAGCACAGGTAATAGCTTGTTTCAATTTCACATACAAACTCGTTTCAGGGCACTATCAATTTGTTAACTATAATTTCCTAGTCTGCATCCGTAGCGTTATTATTTGTAACTTTTTTTCAGAGTATTTTGATGTCTCAATTACAAGTCCGGGAACCTGAATCATTTGGCAAACGTAAAGAAAGCCATTCGATAATCATCACGCGCAACGGCAAGAGTCGGCAATATTTGGTCAATCCAGTCCATTTTTCGCTGTTGGCCGGATTTATTGCCATGTTCGGTGTCGGTTATTTTTCAGCTACCACCTACCTGATATTACGTGACGACCTGATCAGTGCACACGGTGCCAGAACTGCCCGGGTGCATTACGAATACGAAGATCGAATAGCCGCATTACGTTCAAGCCTTGACATGATTACCTCGCGCCAACTGCTCGACCAACAGGCGATAGAGGCAAGAGTTGAACTGATAATGGAGCGCCAGAAAGAACTCAGCCGACATAGTCCGACGATGGCTCCAGTGTTGAAAAAGGCCAGGGCACTTGGGTTAAATACAAAAGGCACGCTGATCGACCCAAACGTTCCCGGTTCGCTCAAACTGGATGAGCATGCCGCTGTGGATGACCCCTTTTCCGGCGGCTTTTACCTAAGAGGCGTTGACAAAAAACAAAACCTCGCGCTGACCACAAAATTTGCCAAAGAACCTTCCAAACTACGAGCTGAAATCAAAACTCGCATTGCCTCAATATCATCTGAGCATTTTAGCTACCAAGCAAATGACGGTTTGTTTGCCGCCATAGATAAATCAATTACCGATATTACCACAGAGCAAAAAAAGAAAATATCCAGCGTCCGCAATTCTGCAGACGGCAAACTCATCAACATTGCGAAGCTGATGAAACGGGTCGGCGTGAAAATATCAGCTGCAAAAACGAAAAAGGGCAAATCACAGATTGGCGGCCCCTTTGTGCCGCTGGATATGTCAGCGAATTTCGATGCTCATATCAATGCTTTGGGAGTTACCCTTTCAGCGCTTGAGGGAGCTCGGAAAAAAATTGAACTTGTGCCGGTTATCAGTCCTGTACCTGGCAAAACAGTGATAAGCAAATTCGGGTCGCGCATCGATCCGTTCAAACGCACTTATGCCATGCATGCCGGTTATGATTTCAAAGCTGGTTATGGTACCCTCATTCGTGCCACCGCCAGCGGCGAGATTATTTTTGCCGCACGCAATGGTGGTTATGGAAAAATGGTTGAAATCAAACATAAGAACGGCCTAACGACCCGCTACGCCCACCTCAGCAAAATATCAGTTAAAAAAGGGCAACTGGTCTCAGCCGGTGACAATATCGGCAAGGTGGGCAGTACAGGCAGAAGCACCGGCCCTCACCTGCATTATGAAATTCGTCATAATGATAAAGCCGTCAATCCTAAAAAATACCTGCTAGTCGGCCAAGAACTGAGCAAACTGTTATAAGTCTATTTAGGTGTTTAATCTCATGACGGCGTGAACAGCCGGTCTTTCCAGCATCTTTTCCCTATGGGCTGCAATTACAGGAAAACTGTACAAATCGACGCCATATCTTTTAGAGTCTGTCCAAGAATCCACAAAAAGGGTTTGATTTTGGTGCTTATTGGGACAAATCAAGTTTGAAGGCAATCAGCCTGCGGCACTTGATTTGTCCCAATAATCCCTGAAAATATGACCCGTCAAACCCTGTTGTGTATTCTTGAACAGACTCTTAGTGAGTCAGGTACCATTGCTTTACCGATGTTCTAGCCAAAAACCGCGAATGATCAAACCGGCAATGGGCGTTGTTCAACAATAGATTCCATGGCAAAGTTTGATGTTACTGAATCAAGTTCAACGCCTTTGATCAACCGCTGATAGACACCGTCATAGGTCGTCATGTCCTTCGTCACCACTTTAAGCAGATAATCATATTCACCGCCAATTCTGAAAAAATCCACGACCTCAGGAATGTCTGCAACATGCTGGCGAAACATCTGCAACCAGTCGCCTGAATGATGTCTGGTTTTGATCATCACAAACACCACCAGGCCAAGACCGAGCTTTTCACGATCCAGACGCACCGTCTGCCCGAGAATTACTCCCTCCTTCTTCAGGTTTTGCAAACGATTCCAGCAGGCATTGGGCGACAAATGGACCTGTTCTGCTATCTCACGCTGTGAAATGGTGCTGTCGCGCTGCAGAATGCCTAATATTTTTTGATTAAAATGATCGATCAAACTAGACATTTATCGAATTTGTTCCCTGTTATATGGCAATTTTGTCTAATTAAATGGAGAAAATCCAACAATAGTCAATGTATAATTTTGAAATCCTGCTGTTAGATCAGTTTAACGCTTCCAATTTGTCGCAAGGTTAGCTTATGCCACTCAATGCTTTTCAAAAATCACTGTCTTCGGGCAACTGTCTGGAGAAACTGAGAGACGGTCTCATTGGCGAAGGTCTCAGATTTGACTCACCTTTTGGTTCACAAACACTGACCTATGCCGATTATACCGCATCCGGGCGTGCGCTGACACAAGTTGAAGACTTTATCAGCAAACATGTGCTGCCTTTTTATGCCAATTCTCACACCAGCTCTTCCTTTTGTGGCGCTTATATTTCCAAATTGCGCGAACAAGCGCGCCTGCTTATTGCCAAACACACAAATGCAACACAAGATTGCTCGGTGATATTTTCCGGTTCGGGGGCAACATCAGCAATCAACAGGCTGGTATCACTATGTGGCATTCAACAATTGTCCGGCAGCCAACGCCCTGTTGTCTTTGTCGGCCCCTATGAACATCATTCCAATATCCTTCCCTGGCGTGAAAGTGGTGCGAAAGTTGTTGAGATCGCTGAATCAGCAAAAGGCGGGCCGGATCTGGTTGAACTAAAGCGTCAGCTGGTTGCCCATCGCAACAGTGGCCTGTTGATTGGTTCATTTTCTGCCGCTTCAAACGTTTCAGGCATTGTCAGTGATACAGATGCAATAACAAAATTGCTGAAACAACATGATGCGCTGGCATTTTGGGATTATGCAGGCGGTGGACCTTATCTGAAAATCGACATGAACCCGGGTGAAGGTCTGGAAAAAGATGCAGTCTTTTTGTCACCGCACAAATTTCCCGGCGGACCGGGCGCATCGGGTCTGTTGATTGTGCGCGACACCGCTGTTCGCGCCAAAACCCCAACATGGCCGGGTGGTGGTTCGGTATCTTACGTCTCTCCCTGGGACCACTCTTATCTGGCATCGGTGGTTGAGCGCGAAGAAGCTGGAACGCCCAATCTGATCGGTGATATACGCGCTGCGCTGGTATTCATCGTCAAAGCAGCCCTTGGCGAGGAATTCATTAAAACAAAAGATCAGGAACTGGGCGACAGAGCGCTTGCCGTCTGGTCAAAAAACCCCAATATAAGACTCCTGGGCGCGGATAAAACCAATCGCCTGCCGATCTTCTCCTTTGCCGTCAGAGACAACAATAACGGCTATGTCCATCACCAGTTATTTACCCGGTTGCTTTCCGATGTCACCGGCATTCAGGCGCGCGGTGGCTGTGTGTGTGCGGGACCTTATGGCCATCTGTTGCTAAACGTGGGTCAGGAACGTTCCGAGCAAATTCAGAATGCCATTCTGGCGGGTAAAGAAATTGAAAAGCCGGGCTGGGTTCGTCTCAATTTCAGCTACCTGATGGACGATGACACTGTTGAGCGCATTATCAAAGGGGTTGATGAACTCAGTCGCAATGTATCACAATACGTTGAATATTATCGAGCTGATGAAGCCACAGCCGAATTTACCTATGATAACAGGAAGTCCGAAAAAATGGATATTGCTGTTTGAAATTGTATTTAACGCGAATTCAGGATAAGCACTCGCTAACTGATTGAAATATAACCCAGCAGGTGAAGGAAAGTCATATTGCAGGAAGCCCAACCGTGTTTCCCGGTATTTACCTGGCAAGCTCACCAGTCAAGATCAAGCGATCCCTCACCTTCGTCATTTAACGGCTCGACCAGAGAATCCAGACTGATTTCTGGTACTACATTGATTAATAAGACATTTTCATTGCTCTCTGGATACTCGGATCATGTCCGAGGATGACGAAATGTAAGTAGCAACCAGGAGATGAGGCATGTTCTTAAATTCCAGTTCGAAAAGTTTAACAATCTCACATTGCCTGTCTGCCCTGGCATGCTGCGGAGGGGTAACGCCGAGGTTATCGCCGATGATCACATCCCAATCACACCATGATGCAATTCAATCGCGCATCAGTTGGCGAATATAATCGGGAACACCGCGCGCATCGACAACAGCCTCACGCACAAGCCAGTCAAAATGATCTGTCAATGATCTGACGCGATTGCTCTCACGAAATGCCAAATAACACTGACCAACATAAATAACAGCGAGGTTTGGGCCAAACACCGTGACAGGTGAACTGAACACGCTATGTGCGTCGAACAGGAACAATCTCAACCTTGGAAACATTTCATCGCACAGATCAGCGATAAAATTCAATTGTTCGAAGCGCACGGCCTGGCCCACTCCTGCGTAATATGCAGAGCCTGTTGCGCAAGCCTCTACTTCATGAACAGGCAAAGCGATCTCATAATCGGAAACGCCTGATTTCAGCCATTGAAGTTGTTTTTGCATGGCGCTAATTGCTTCGGGCAATCGACGATCACGAAATAAAAAATACTCCCAATCCAGCATTTGCTCCGTTTTCAGGATATCCGGTAAAGTTGCCGGCACATGACGCACTTTGTATCCAGCTGCTTCCTTATGCCATTCAAACAGTTGTTCATCTGCCGAAATACGTTCCGCCGGACTGAGCGCCATTGCTGCAGCGACTATATCGCCGGGTGTTTCCGGTCGATTGGTGAGCCCCAAAAGCCAGTCTGTGCTGACACCCAGGGCTGAAGCCGCATCGGCGGCCAGTTGTGCATTGGGCAAACGTGGCAAATCATCCTTTAATAGCTGTCCAATTGTCGAGCGGTCTACATGCGTTTCCCTTGCCAATGCGCTTCTCGAAACATTGTTGCGAAACATCGCTTCAATCAGCCGTTTTCGGAATATCCCGGATCGATCACGTTTGTCCATTTTGGGCAACCTTGCAGATAAATATCAACAAATTGGATAATATGCAGCAAATTTGCAGAATGTCCAGTTGTTGTTTTTCCTGATAGCGAGGGAACAGACAAACATTGAAGGAGAAACCAAATGGACAGCACAATCAGACTTATCATCAAATCATTCACCTGGCAGGTTGCCGGATTTTTTACCATGATGCTCATTGGATTTGTCTTCACAAACTCTTTTGCTGCCAGTGGTGGCATAGCCCTTGCCGGATCAATTGCAGGTTTCCTCAGCTACTTCCTCCATGAAATGGCCTGGGCCAGGGTCAACTGGGGGCGCAATACCGCATCAACGCCAACAAGGATGGGCAACTGATCGGTGAAACTATGTTTGAAGTAGAATTAGAGATGGGTATTATTCGAACACTGGTCTGCAATCTTCGCTTTGACGTTCATAAATTTAACGTCAATTCTGGACAAGAATGCACTTCATCTCCTGGTTGCAACTTGTATTTCGTCATCCCCGGACCAAAGGTGGCAGATTTGAAGTCAGACGGGCTCATTATATGCCTGCAACTACAGTTGCCACGCGCACAAAGGAATAATGTACAAATTCTACAAAGCCATGAGAAACAGGGGAAAACTGCATATAACCGCTATCACGGCTGCCATTCGAAAACTCATCATCCTGGCCAGTACTCTCATCAAAAATGACACCAAATGGACACCGGATTATACTTGACTATCAACACAGATGTTGATCCGGGGTTCCACAGAGTAGTGAAAATGCCCTGCCCATCACCCCTTCTCCAGTTCCTCCAATGTCTCACCTCCGGTAATCTGAAACGCCAGGGCTGCTTCCATATAGGGGTTGAGAGCGCCGTCGAGGACATCATCGGGGCTGGTGCTTTCTACGCCGGTTCTTAGATCCTTGACCAGTTGATAGGGTTGCAGGACGTAGGATCTGATCTGGTGGCCCCAGCCGATATCTGATTTTGATTCATGGGCTTCCTGGATTGATTCCTGGCGCTTTTTCATCTCGATGTCATAGAGTCTGGCTCGAAGAGCCTTCATCGCATTGGCGCGGTTCTGGTGCTGGGATTTTTCCGAGCTGGTGACGACAATACCAGTTGGCGCATGGGTAATGCGCACGGCCGAATCGGTGGTGTTGACATGCTGCCCGCCTGCGCCTGATGAACGATAGGTATCAATGCGAAGGTCTTTTTCCTGAATGTCAATTTCAACATTGTCATCAATCACCGGATAAACCCAGACAGACGAAAACGAGGTGTGGCGGCGTGACTGGCTGTCAAAAGGTGAAATACGCACCAGGCGATGAACACCGGATTCTGTCTTCAGCCAGCCATGGGCGTTAGTGCCCTTGATCAGTATCGTTGCCGCCTTGATACCCGCCTCATCACCGTCAGAGCGGCTTTGCAGTTCGACCTTGTAATCGTTTTTCTCTGCCCAACGGATATACATGCGCATCAACATGGATGCCCAGTCCTGGCTTTCTGTACCACCGGCACCGGCGTGAATTTCGATAAAGGTGTCATTGGCATCGACTTCGCCTGATAGCAGCGTATCGACCTGTCTTCGGCCCATTTGCGAATGAAGTTTGGTCAGGGCTTTTTCTGCTTCAGCGACAATTTCCTCATCTTTCTCTTCTTCGCCCATGGCGATGAGTTCGACATTGTCGGAAATTTCGGTCTCAATATCGGTAATGGTCTTGATGCCGGTTTCAAGCTGCTGGCGTTCGCGCATCAGTTTTTGTGCATCTTGCGGATTATCCCACAATTGCGGGTCTTCGGATTTTTCGTCCAGAAAACCAAGGCGGGCATTGGCTTTATCCCAGTCAAAGATGCCTCCTCAGCAGGCTGAGTGCCTGCCTGATTTCATCAACAATCGCTTGCGTTTCTGCGTGCATATCGGACCTTTTTATTGAAATTTTTGTTGATCAAGCCATAGCGATGACACCGCTTCAAGTAAAGTCATCATTGCCGGGTTTGATCAATCCAGCGGGTTTTTCCTGTCAAATACACTCCCCCAATGCATCACCAGTGGCACCGGGTCATATCCGCTGGTTCCCAACGGATTACACTTGGCCACCCTGAATAATGTTAACCAGGTGCCGGCGAAAAATCCGTGACGTGCAATCGCCTCATAACCATATTCAGAGCAGGTGGGCTGATGACGACAGGCATTGCCGATCAATGAAGATAAAGTCAGCTGATAGAAGCGAATGAGACTTGTGCCGATGATGCGCCCCGGTGTTTTGCGCCAGTTCGCGCTGAAATTTCGAGCGGTTGAACCGGCTGATTTGTTGATCGGCTTTTGGGGATCACACAAAACGTAGTTTCCTCAAGGGTGGATCCTCAGCAATTTTCTGCAACCTCATCTTGCTCATTTAACGGCCTGCTGTTTTCTGCCGCCTGTTCAATTTGTGTGATGCAATCAACCACCGCCTCAATCGTCAGCATGGTTGACGCGTGGCGGGTCTTGTATTGACGCACGGGTTCCAGATATTGATAATCACCAAACCGGCCTTCGGGCGGCGGCCCATTGTCTTTCAACATCAATTTCATCCGGGTCTGCAGCTTCTTGAGTTCCTGCCCGCTGGCACCAACGATATTGCGCGCCATGATGGAAGATGAGGCCTGCCCCAGTGCACAGGCCTTCACATCATGGGCAAAATCTGTGACGATAATATCGCCATCGAAATTTTTGGCGCACAGATCAACCACTACGGTCGAACCGCATAATTTAGAATGCTGTTTTGAAGTTGCATCACACTGATCCAGACGGCCAATCGCAGGAATATTACCAGCCAGTTCAAGAATTTTCTGATTATAGATATCATCAAGCATGACTGGTTCTTTTTCGTATTGATGCACTTCAATAATATATAAGGGCAGTATTGGTCCGCGTCGACATTAATTATTGTCGCCTGGACCGTCGGGTGCTTCAGCCATTGTCATAAACGTGCCAAGCATCGTTGCGCATAATTTTTCGATGCCATTGCGTGATACAAAAATATCCGACTGACAAACGCTCAGTATTCGTCCGGGACGCAATACCCGTCCCCGCGCGACAAGAAGTTCACCCTTCGCAGGGGTCATGATGTTGAGCTTGTATTCAACCGTCAGTACAGAATCTGAGGCCGCCATCAAAGAAAAGGCGGAATATCCACCCGCATTGTCACCAATGGTGCCGATCAACCCGCCGTGGAAATAACCATGCTGTTGACTCAAATGTTTCGAAAACGGGACCTGAATTTCCACCTGACCGGCTTTGATATTGTCAATTTGCGCGCCAAGATGCGTCATAAAACCCTGACGGTCGAAACTGTCTTTGACCCGCTGGGCAAATTGCGTATTGCGTATTTCAAAAGTGGCCAAGAAGCTGCTCCGGTGATGGATTTTTGGGCATCTGTTGCTTAAACTAACGCGAATTCAGGACAAGCACTCGCTAACTGATTGAAATATAACGCAGCAGGAGGAGGAAAGCCATATGTAAGAAGCCCAACCGTGTTTCCCAGTATTTGCCTGGCAAACTCACTAATCAACATCAAACGATCCCTCACCTTCGTCATTTAATGGCTCGCCCGGAGAATCCAGGCTGACTTCCGGTACTGTATTGATTAATAGGGCGTTTTCTTTGCTCTGTGGATCCTCGGCTCAAGTTCGAGGATGACGAAATACAAGTTGCGACCAAAACATGAAGTACATTCTTATCCCGAATTGACGTCAAACTAGCAGTCAATTTCAATAATGCGACTTATTACATCGTAAAAAGAATTGAGAATTTCCATAGATGCACTATATTGAATGCAAGTCAGGTCACCGTGCCGGAAGGATTAAACCCCCCAAAGCCCCGGAACCGGGCCAAAGCCGATTGTATTTACTATTATTCAACACAAGTTTCCGCTGGGAAATCCTGCCGATTATTTTTGTTGGATCTACGAATAGGCTGCGGACTCGGCCGTCATCGTTTTGTGACGATGGGTCATTGACGCAGAAACTTAATACTATTCGAGACCCGGTTCATGGGGGAGATACAACATGGATGCAATTATCAAAGATTTGAAAAAACTGGAAATTCGCAAAGAACTGCCTGTGTCAGAACGCCCCAGCCGACAAGAAGCGGAAGCAGCGGTGGTGACCCTGCTGAAATGGATTGGTGAAGATGTCGACCGTGAAGGCCTGCGTGACACCCCTGCCCGCGTTGCCAAAGCATATGGCGAATTATTCAATGGCTATACACAAGATACCACCACGGTCCTTGGTCGCACCTTTGAAGAGGCAGGCGGTTATGATGATATGGTGCTGGTGAAGGATATCCCGTTCCATTCCCATTGCGAACATCACATGGTGCCGATCATTGGCAAAGCTCATGTTGCCTATTTGCCCGATGACAGAATTCTTGGCCTGTCTAAAATTGCCCGGGTCGTTGAAATTTTTGCCCGCCGTCTGCAAATTCAGGAAAATCTTACCGCCCAGATTGCCCATGCGATAGATGATGCGCTTAAACCACGCGGTGTCGCGGTGTTAATTGAGGCAGAGCATATGTGCATGGCAATGCGCGGCATTCAAAAACAGGGTACGAGTACTATTACCACTTGTTACACGGGTGATTTTCAAAACGATCCTACCGAACAGACAAGTTTTTTGACTCTATTGCGTATGGAAAATGACTGACTTAGTATTCGCGCCTCCAAGCGATAGAAAATCCGCTGAGTCCGGAACTCAACTGACCCCTCGCTTTGATGCCAATGGACTGGTTACCGCAATAGTAACCGATTTTGCCAGTGGCAAATTACTGATGGTGGCCCACATGAATGCCGATGCGCTGGCGAAAACCATCGAGACTGGCCAGTCTCATTTCTGGAGTCGCTCACGTCAGAAATTATGGCTTAAGGGTGAGACTTCTGGCACAATACAGCACGTGCACGAAATGCGTACGGATTGTGATCAGGACGCTATCTGGCTGAAGGTTAGTGTTTCAGGTGCTGGTGCTACATGTCATACCGGAATGCCAAGCTGTTTTTACCGACGTATTGAGGCAACTGATGGAACATTTGAGCTGATCCATGACGATATTGCTCCGCTCTTCGACTCCGCGGAAGTTTATGATAATAAATCCTGAACTTGCCAGAGTAGGCATTTGTCTATAACTGCTTTGCAAAATTCATAAATATTCACCTTTTAATTAGGATTGTCTGGCATAATCGTTGCAGGAGCAACATCATCTGCCGAATTTGAGCCAATTGAAATTCAGTAATTGTTGAAAAGAATATAGAATAATGGAACACCAGGTAAGTGAACAAAAACCTGAGCATATGAAATCAGCACAAGGTGGAGCAGAATTCCAGCCCGACCTTGATGTTGCCGATGACCCAATTCGTATTGATATTCCGCCGGTGTCTCCAGCACCTACCCCTATTAATCGCAGGCAAAATTACAAATGTGGCGGCGTCGGACTGGCACTAGGTGGTGGTGCGGCACGAGGTTGGGCGCATATTGGCGTGATCAGGGCTTTCGTTGAAGCCGGTATCGATATTTCGATGATTGCCGGCACTTCAATTGGTGCCCTTGTCGGTGGTTGTTATCTGTCTGGCCATCTCGATGAACTTGAAGAATTTGCCCGTTCGATCACCCGCACTAATATGCTGCGTTATATGGATTTTACACTGCGCGGATCAGGGTTGATTTCCGGTGAGCGATTAGCCAATCGTATGGATGAACATATCGGTGATATCAATATTGAAAATCTGAACAAACCCTTTGTAGCCATTTCTGCTGATATCAAAACCGGCAATGAAATCTGGTTACATGATGGCCCTCTGACCAGAGCAATCCGCTGCTCTTATGCTTTGCCTGGTGTATTTCAGCCTGTTGAAAATGGTGGAAAACTGCTGGTCGACGGTGCGATTGTCAATCCGGTGCCGGTCTCCGCTTGCCGCGCTTATGAACCCGATGTAGTCATTGCGGTTAATCTGAACAGTGAAACTTTTGGCAAAGGCACCGTGATACGGGCCTCATCAAACGAAGCGTCAGGTAATAATCTATTTGATTTTGCCGATAATTCAGCCCAGCCAGAATCAAAATCAGAAGCAGAAGATATGAAATCCTCATCCTGGTTATCAAGACTGAGTTCTGATAAATCAAAAAGGGAAAGCCGATCAAAGAATCTGGGCGTTACCGGGGTGATGATGGAAGCATTTAATATCATCCAGGA
>JAAENI010000913.1 GCA_024224595.1 Hyphomicrobiales bacterium | reverse complement strand
ATCCAGACTGACAAGCGCCACCTCAATCGAATTGGCTGAATCAGGATCACCCCGCCAATCAAAACGCAAATGATCATAAGCTGACAGGTTTAAAGGTGGCGAAAAGTTGCAGCGTATTTGTGCCCAATTGCCATTATCTTGTCCAATATCATATTCCATCTGGAGTGCCGTATCTTGGTATCCGTCAATGAGATTGATAGAGCCGCTGGTAGCTTGCCCGGCATCATTTACAAAAACGCAGGTGTGATCCGTTTCAAAATCTAAAAACGTCTTGCCCGTCCGCAAGCCCAAATCGGTCCAGGGGGCAGGCGGATCATCCTGCGCCAGCAACCAGTAGCCGATCTGGTCGCTCTGCCCGGCCGTCCAGTTCTGCGAAGCCAAGCCATCATCATGTAGCCACAGCCCCACATTATCATTATTGGGGTTTGTATCGGCCTCAATCCAGCCTTGGGGTGTGATGGTGTGATCATTGGGCAATTCATCCAGGGCGACTCGAACATTGGGCGTATTGCCCTGCCAGCCTGTGTCATCAGTGTGCAGCAGATCGAGCCAGGTGCTTCCAATTGGTGTTGTCGTTGTCAAAATATTGTTTCCCAAACTCAAATCGGCAAACGCAACCTGCTGGCGTACTAAATCATTCCCAATAAATCGCACGGCGTTGCTGTCATGACAGCCAGCAGGTTCACCATTACAACTTTCCCCCTCATTGATATACATTGAGGAGAATTGGAGTAATTTGAAACCTTCTGCCATGTTGCGGTGCGCGGTGTCGATAGCGATATTAGTTGTTGCTGTGTATGTTTGGCTCACGTGCAGCCGGGTCTGGCGATCACGGGGCGGTGGCAGGGTGAGATCATAGCTGACATCAAAAGCTTGATTTTGCCCGCTGGCCTGGATTCGTAACGAGCTGCTTGGCAGCCAACTGGTATCTATTTTCAGACTTTCTAGTTGGGGATTGTGGTTGTAGGTGTCGCCAGACCAATATGCTGGCCCTAAAATAAAGGAACTGCCGAAAGGAATTGCCGGGTTGGGATCGGCATTTTGTTTGAGGCGTAAAAATCCGCTGGAGTAAAGTACCATCACCTGCGGAACGCCGAGATCGTTTTCTGATTGATGGTAAACGCGCACCAAACGATGGCCTGAGTTCTGTACAACTCCGTCAAGAGTTATTTCCATTGGTAGGCCTATAGCGGCGTTTTCTTTGCACATTTCGATCACCCAGCCGTTGCCAGGGTCGTGTATTGTTGTGCAGTCGTTGGTTTGGTAAGCGTATTTCAATTGAGGCTGCGAAGCTTGGAAATTGGCATTGCTGTTTGAAATATGACGGTTGTCGGGATTCGTGACATCTTCACGATAGCCAATATGTGGTTTATTGTTTGCGTCAAGAGTCAGCGCGTTTGAAATGCCGACATCTCCTTCGCTGTCAACAGTTTGTAGAGTCCATGTGCCGGTAGCGTTGTTTGCATACATGAGGTTGCGATTGACACTGTCATAATAGCTAAGGTGAACAACATTGTTGGAGCCTATGGCGATAGATTGATTGCCTTCGGTATTAACGTTGGCAACGGCTGTTTCCACCCACGCCCCCGTTTGATTGGTGGCAACCATAAGCGTATCGGTCGTTGAATAAGCAAGATGAATATGATTAGCCGCATTCATGACTGCACTAACCCCGCAGTTGTGACCGGAACAAGGGGCAACCGGTGTTGGTTCGCTCCACACGCCATTTTGGTTTACCAGAACCATAAGGTTGGTCGCGTTGCTGTAGATGATGTGAATTTGATCGAGGCTGTCAATGAGAATGACCGTTTTATCCCACGCCACTCCGCTCTCAACCAGCGTTTCTGTTTGCCACACCCCACTTTCCCGATGCGAATACATTAGCTTGGTTCCAGACCATTGCCAATGGCTGATATGTGCGTTCCCCTGGCTGTCTAACGCAATATTATTTTCCATCCCCACGCTGCCGGCAGTTGTCACTGTCTCGATATGCCACACACCCCCTGAATCTTTGTAGGCATATTTTAAATCTTCATTCCCACCATCACGAGCGCTGTAGCTAATATGCGGCAGGTTGTTGGTGTCAACGACAATTGCACATTCTCTGCCCTGGCGGTCTGTAACTTCAATAATCTCAACTGTCCAGCCATTTCCGTCACTTGTTGCATAGCGTAAATCACGGTTTGGGCCTCGGTAGCAGATGTGGGAACGGCCGTTGCCATCCACAACCAGATCGATGTAGCTATGATGATGCTGCGGTTCAGGATCAATTGGGCCAATTGTCTCCAAAAACCAATCTGTTCCTATATTATCATCTGTGGCAAGCACAGAGCTATTTACAAACCCGTAAGTGACGAGAAAAATAACCAACAAGCTGCTAAAATATGCCAAAAGCTTCATAATAGTATCCTTTTTGTAGCAATTTAACCCTCAAGATATACAACTTCAACGTTCAAAAGTAATATTATCCAAATACAATGTGCCGTTGTTACCAGAGTTACGAACTTCAATAACAAACACTAGCTCTTCGATGCCATCCCAAGAGGTTAGCGGAGATGCCCAACCCACACTACCAAAACCTTCCAGCGGCACACTTCTTGTTTGCCATTCAGAAGTGATGCCAGTCATGGTATATACTGAGATTTCACCACAAATTCCATTTACACCTTCAGGAGGGCAAAATCGCTTTAATTCTATCTTCACGGCATTCGGTGCAGGTTCATCAGCTCGGATATCAAAAGTAAGCATACCCAAATCGTTCCTGTATGAGGTCAAATCAATATTCGGTAGTTTCATCCAGAAAGCTCCCCAATCTCTGATCTGGTATACAAGTTTAACGACACAGCTCCCATCCGTTGTAGTGATATACGTCTCATCCAGATAATTATCCGGGGGTTTAGGCGTATGCTCCGTCTGTCCGTCCAAGTCGTTTGTATCAACATCGGGGGTTTCGTTATCATCGGAGCCGTGAGGAGCCTTGCCCATCTGACCGCTCAAGTTATTGATGCCGGAACAAGTATCAAAATTAGCGACCAGCAATTGTTCCTCCGACGCAGATGCCATTGAATGTGGCGGTGGCTCAATGAGAATCCCTGCGGGAATATCCAACACCTGGCCAGGGATTATCAAATCAGGGTCAGCTATGTCATTGGCCTGGACAATGGCTTCAACCGAACTCCCGAATTGACGGGCGATATGTGTAAGTGTATCTCCTGGCTGAACAATATAATCAGCAGCAAAGGTATTTGAGGGTATCAATACCTGCATCACAATAACAAAAACAACTATTGACCATAACCAAATCGGGTTCTTATTCATTATGTTCCTCCCTAGCAGACTGTCGGAAAAGTCTAAATAACCTTGATAGGACACGGATTAACACAGATAAACACGGATTTTCAAGCCAAAAACATCAAAAATCCGCGTTATTCCGTAAAATCCGTGTCCCATTATTCTTTCTCCGACAAGCTGCTAGATCGTAATTTTTAGTACGGAATTAAACTTTCCTGTT
>JAAENI010000912.1 GCA_024224595.1 Hyphomicrobiales bacterium | reverse complement strand
TCGACCTCAATTCCAGTTCTGTTCTCAATAACTGCTCAAGTCCGACAGCCTGCTAGCCCTTGTCACGCATCAAGCGGGCTTTTTCCCTTTGCCAATCGCGTTTCTTTGAAACTTCTCGTTTATCATGGGCTTTGCGGCCTTTTGCCAGCACGATTTGTATCTTGACTTTTCCCCGCTCATTGAAATAGAGGCGATTTGGTACTATGGACATGCCGTCTCGTTGAACGGCGCCAATCAGTTTATTGACTTCTTTCTTGTGCAGAAGCAGTTTGCGACGACGGCGCGGATTGTGATTAAATTGATTGGCCTGCAGGTATTCAGGAACATAAGAGTTGATGAGCCAAATCTCTCCCTTTTCCTCGGTGGCATAGCTTTCCGCAATATTGGCTTTGCCATTGCGCAGAGACTTAACTTCTGTTCCGTTCAGTTGTATACCGGCCTCGAAAGTCTCAATAAATTCGTAATTGTGACGGGCTTTGCGATTATCGGCTATCAATTTGCCATTATCACCGGGCCTTGGTTTGTTTTTAGGTTTTGCCATAACGATATTAGTTAATCAGACCTGCGTGCACCATGGCATCACGAATGGCAGATTGGGTATTTTGTTCAATGGGTACCAGTGGTGAACGCTGTACGTTTTTAATTTTTCCCAAAACCGACAAGGCGTATTTTGCGCCACCCGGATTGGGTTCAATAAATAACGCCCGGTGCAAGGGCATCAGTCGGTCCTGTATGTCTCTGGCTTCCAGGTAACGTCCCTCATTGCAAGCCTTTTGCATATCAGCGCAAAGACGCGGAGCGACATTTGCTGTAACCGAAATACAACCTGTGCCACCATGAGCACTGAAACCCAGAGCAGACGCATCTTCACCAGAAAACTGAATAAAATCACTTCCCATGGCAAGCCGTTGCTCCGAAACACGTTCAACTTTTGCCGTTGCGTCCTTGACACCAATAATATTGTCATGTTTTTCAAATAATTCGCGCATCGTATTGACGCTCATATCAACAATTGAACGGCCAGGAATATTATAAATAAACACGCCAATATCAATCGCGTCAGCAATTGTGGAAAAATGCAGTTTCATACCCTGCTGATTTGGTTTGTTATAATAAGGAGTGACGACAAGCACTGCTTGCGCGCCCTGTTTTTGTGCTGATAGCGCAAAATCTACAGCCTCAGAAGTATTGTTTGAGCCAGCGCCGGCGATCACCGGCACGCGTCCACGGGCCTGTTTGATACATATCTTAACGATATTTTTGTGTTCGTCATGGGTCAAAGTCGGCGACTCGCCGGTTGTTCCCACGGGAACCAATCCATCACTGCCTTCATCGATCTGCCAATCGATAAAATCGCGAAATGCCTTCTCATCAATCTGCCCATTATCTGTGAACGGGGTAACAAGTGCCGGATATGAACCTTTAAACATGGGACGCCTCTGCGCGATATCAAACCAATTGGAAACACGCAAACATAACGCCCTGTTTGTCACAGGGCAAGCAAAACCGTAGTGCCAATTTTCAGATATAGTGCATTTTAAATCCACATTTTGATATCAAAATGAAACACTTTTAGTTTCCAGTCATTTCGTTAACTGTTTGTTTGATAATTATTGTCTGTTAAAATTCCGCCATAATAGGACTGCATTGATTCGAACAATTAAAAAACGTTCGCAACAGCAGTGACCCGATCATGAATTTCAGAATTTGCAATTTTCTCCTGATTAACGCCTTAGTTGTTTCGCTGGCGATGAGCCTTGCTGAGGTTAGGCAAGGTCGTGCTGCCAGCATTGGTCAACTATTGGGCAATCAAATACCGGTACCGATTTTGCGCCCAGATAAAAACCGGATAATCCACAGCAATCGACCAGCCATACCAGTTCCAAATACGATTGTGAAAAAGCCCGTCGCTGCGTCTGAAATTCTATCCAAAATACTGGCTAAGTCGAGCAACTTAAAGCAGGGCCTGGAAGCAATTTCAAAAAAGAAGATTGATCTGGCAAGGGCAATACGAGAGGGTATGAAAACTGGTTCACTTGACCGTAAAATACTGGCCTGGGCAATCGTACTTTCGAGACAGGCTGGTGTTCCCTCATACGAAATTGCCAATACTTCGGACAAACTTTCATCCTGGCCCGGCCAAACCACAATGCGCCGCAATGCTGAGGCAGCACTTGGTCGTGAAAGCCTGTCTGCCAGGGCAGTTGTCAAGGCCTTTGGCAATCAAAAACCCGCTAGCCTGACGGGTGCGCGATTGCTGGCCAAATCCTATTTGAAGCTGGGAGACAGGAAATCTGCACGCAAAATTATTGCACCCTATTGGCATCGCCAGAAGCTGTCCAAAAATACTGAAAAGGAGATATTGAAAGACTTCGCTTCGGTTCTGAGTGTTGGTGATCATCGAAAACGGATGCATTATATGTTTTATCGTGATCGAACGAGGGATGCTAACCGTATGGCATCATTATCCAAGCAGGTTAGCCTGGCAAAAGCTCGCAGCGCGGTATCAAAAAAATCAAAAAAAGCCGGAAAACTGCTAGAAGAAGTTTCAATCAAATGGCGTATGGATCCTGGTTACCAGTTTTCAAAAATTCAATATCTAAGACGAACTGGCAAAACAAAACAGGCTGGCCGATTGATGGTTGCTGCAACTCGTGATGCGGATAAACTTGTTCACCCGGATGAATGGTGGGTTGAGCGACGCGTCTTATCACGAGAACTGCTGGATATTGGCAAATATAAACTGGCATACAAAATTGCCGCGCAGCATTCGGCACAATCGAGGACAAAAAAAGCAGAAGCTGAATTTCACGCTGGATGGTATGCGCTAAGGTTTCTCAAAAACAGACAAACCGCAAGGAAGCATTTTACCAATATCCTGACTATTTCAAGTAGCCCGATTTCTCAGGCGCGCGGCTATTACTGGTTAGCCCGCTCCTATTCAGGCTCAAATGCCACCAAATATTATCGCAAGGCGGCCAATCATCAGGGCACTTATTATGGGCAATTGTCGCTGGTGAAATTGGGCAAACGTTCATTGTCGGTAAGATCATCAAAACCCAGTGCTAAAGACAGAGCAAACTTCAAGTCTCGCGAATTGGTAAAAGCAATTTCCAGGCTTGAAGCCGTTGGTTATGCCTGGCGAACAGATATTATTTACCGACATCTGGCGAGAACCCTTGCCTCGCCGGGAGAAATATTATTGCTATCTGCAAGGGCCGAAAAACAGGGAAAACGTAAACTTGCCCTTCAACTGGGCAAAATCGCCTATGGCCGCGGATTATCAGTGATCACTTCATCATGGCCAATTGGCGCCATTCCCAATTCTGCGAAGATTGGCAATGCCGGGCGCGCACTGGCTTACGCAATTGCGCGTCAGGAAAGCGCATTTGATCACAAAGCCGTTTCAGGCGCCAATGCCAGAGGGTTGTTGCAACTACTGCCCGGCACCGCCAGACTGATGGCCAAAAAGACCGGAATTTCTTATTCTTACAAGAAACTTACCCGCGATCCTTCTTATAATGTGCGGTTGGGCTCTGCATATCTGTCAGAACAATTGACAAATTTTAATGGCTCATATGTCATGACATTTTCTGGATATAATGCTGGCCCTGGACGTGCGAAAAAATGGGCCATCAGATATGGTGATCCGCGCGGAATGGCTCTTGATAATGTGGTTGACTGGGTTGAGCGTATCCCATTTACGGAAACACGCAATTATGTTCAGCGGGTGATGGAGAATATGCAGGTTTATAAAGCCCGAATTAGCGGTGCAAAATTACGAATTGATAAGGATCTGGTTCGTGGCCGTCGGTAATTTGTTTAACACGCGCTTAGATCATGTTGGCAATCTGGTTACAAAATTGCCTGCAGTTTGATTCATGATGCCTTTTGCGTATTTTGGCATAGCGTGTTTTACAATGGTTTCAAAACCGATCTTCAAACTGTTTATTTCCGATAGTCATCGGCGCGATGGCCGCTCTTCTCGCAATCATCGAATTATACTTGATATTATTTTCTGGAAACTCTCAACCAAAAAGCATTAGACCGCTTCTTGTTTACACGCAATCATTTGACCGTTTATTCACGTTTACTGGCAAGGCATGATTTTCGCCGTGGTCTGGTTGACCACAACAAATCCGTAACGCAGTCCGTTGAGCGTGAATAACCGG
>JAAENI010000911.1 GCA_024224595.1 Hyphomicrobiales bacterium | reverse complement strand
CTCATCAGTGGGAAGTATGTGTTGTCAATTGAGATCATCAGCGGCCACAGGTATTGATTCCAACCGATAAGAAAAGAAATGATGAAGACAGCGCCTATCGGCACCAATGATAGTGGCACGACGATATTAAAAAGAAATCTGATGGGCCCAGCACCGTCGAGGCGAGCCGCCTCTAATAATTGAGGTGGCAGGGTTTTCATATGTTGACAAAAAATGAATGTTGCTAGTGCTAGAGGCAAGACTGGAAGTATCAAACCAGTCAATGAATTTATCAAACCAAGATGAACCGCAACATCAAATGTTTGCAACATTCGTGCTTCGACTGGAAAATAGAGAGTTAAAAGCGTCAGCGAGAACCAGAATCGCCCCCCTCTGCGTAACAAAAAAGTCATCGCGTAGGCGGCGAGGAAACCCACCGAAACGACTGAAATGGCAACCCCTCCAGCAATAGTCACAGAGTTCGCAAACATATCCCACGGTGATGGATTTGCTTCTCCAAGGCGATTTAAATCTAGCAGCTGCTCCAGATTTTTTTTCACGCCGGAAAGAGGCGAGAAGTCATGGAAAAAGCTCGTGGCGCGCAATCCTCCAGATTGAACCGCTGCTGCAAATAATAACAATAGTGGTCCGCCCATAATCACCGCAGCAACGGTCAGGACAGCATGATCAGCGAGCCTGCGCCAAGGTGCCCGATTGTTTGAAATAGTCCCGATGACCAGATGCCTCCAAGTTTTCGGCCAGAGCCTGATCTAGTCAGCCGACACTCCACCCCATTCAATGGCGTAGCTTTGATGAGAGTCAATATAATGACTGATCTTGCTGGCAAATGTTCCAAAATTTGTTAACCGATAAAAAAAAGGTCGCCGTTTTAATTATGAAAGCTTTAAATGGTGGAATTGTTACACGGATCTCAGCATCATCGAAGCAGGCCTGTCTCACCGCTATCTAAGAGTGTAACCACCAATTTTTGATTTCGATCTCTGAAATAGATGCATCATGCCCGAGGACGACAATCCCGAATTTGTGCGGTGCAGTACACTTTTCAATTGTTTTATGACGCCCCACTAAGTGAATTTCCCAGGCATGATTGGCGTCACACGGTATGAGCGCCTTAAGCCTTAAAATGCCATTTGGTATCACCTCAAAACGTTGCAAAATGTCGCTTTGAGTCATTGCGGTTGGCGCTGCGTAGGACCAATGCACATATTCTGGATGAGAGCCGGTGTGCTCGGATTTCGGAGGCTTAAGAATTGCGTTGGCGAAGAGCAAACTCTGCAAGATTGCTATATCGTCTGCTGAAGTCCAAGCTGACACACTCAAACGCGTTAAAGCCTGTTTCACGTTTTCCTGGTCGGGAGATGTTTTGCTTACGGCTACAAAATCTGCGCATTTGACCTGCGACTTTAGTTGATCTGAAATCGCCGTATCACTAATTTGAATTGGAAAATTGAGCCCGTCCACAATGGTCAGAATTCCTGCATACCGCAGTTCCTGTTCTGCGAGTGCGACAGTGGCGATTTTCGCAGGATCGGCAATGCCGCTAGCTTCTATGATTAGGTGGTCGGGGCGCTCGGTGCGGTCTAAAATGTCGCCGATTGTGAAAAATAAGTCTCCTGACATAGTGCAGCAGACACACCCGTTGGTCATCTCTATTGTGTCTTCCCGTTTCGACTGCAGTAAGCTAGCGTCAATATTTATTGCTCCAAAATCATTCACGAGTACCACAAGTCGCATTCCGTGATTGGCCGTGAGTAATCGGTTGATAAAAGTTGTTTTGCCGGCACCTAAGAAACCTCCAATCACGGAAAGGGGCAGCCGTTTCATAGGAGATGTGTCCGACCCGAGAAAACTGTACCGAGAACTGGAATTTTTGAGAGTTCTTCAATTGCCACGAAGTAAGGATCCTCCCCAAGAACTGCAAAATCTGCCCGTTTACCGGGACTGATCGAGCCAATCTCGGCGTCCAAGTGCAAGGACCGAGCAGCTCCAATTGTAATTAGTTCCAGAGCTTCAGCCACTGAAATACGTTCATTTTTTCCTAATGTTTTTCCAGACATTGTTTTGCGATTGACTGCACACCCAGCTGTAAAAAGTGGTGCCAGTGGCGTCACAGGAGCGTCCGAGTGGATAGCACAGGACACACCTTCGTCAAGTGCAGTACGCAGTGCGTTCATGCGCGCAGCACGATCAGGGCCAACGGTAACCGTGGCATGTTTATCTCCAAAATACCAAATATGGTTCATAAAAAGGTTGCAAACTACACCAAGTTTCGCGGCTTTGTGGAACAGTGCGCGGTCCATCATTTGGCAATGTTGAAGGACATGGCGGGATTCGGGCCATGGGTGGGCACAGGCGGCGTCTGCCAGAGCTTCAAGCGCTACTTCAGCTGCCTCATCTCCATTTACATGGATATGCATTTGTATGTTACGACGTTGCATTTCGTGGGTGAGTGCCAAGATTTCGGCTGGGGAGGTATTCCAAAGGCCATTGGCATGTCCATCTAAATAGCCAGGCCAACGCACACGTGCTGTCATCCCCTGGATTGAGCCATCGGTCATGATCTTTACTGCGCCGAGCCTAAGTTTCTGAGTCGATTTATGGGCCAAAGCCAGCGCTCGGTCTGCAACGGTTTTTGGCGCTGCGCCTGCCCCGAGCGCTGCAACAATCCGCAAAGGGTAGGTCTTTTGGCCTGTTACGGCGAACATGAGGTCAAGGTCTTCGTCCTCCAGCATAGAGTATAGGTCGGTGATAGTGGTTACGCCGGCCCGCTGTGCAACCTTGGCATAGTTCTCAAGAGCATATCTATTTTGCGATAATGCCCGAAAATCAATTTGCATCCGGCGCAGGACGGGAAACATAGCCGCCATTTCCTGTAATTCGCCAGTAGGTTGACCATTAGCATCTTTTACAACGCCATTGGCAGACGTAGCGTCAGTGTAGCCTGCAATTTTTAACGCAGCAGAGTTGACGCACATGACGTGAAAATTTGAATAGAGTACTGCAATGGGGCGTTCACAAGAAACTTGATCGAGGTGCGTCCTGCTGAGCCGCTCGCTGGAAAGAAATATCGGATCAAAGCCCCAGACGAAAATTATTCCATCAGAGGTTGTCTGCGTACTTTTGAGGCGTTGAATCATGGCTTCTGCTGTTGCTACGCCCTTCCACTCACGCCCTTCTGGGTCAATACGATCATGGAAGCCAACATATGGGTATTTCCACATGCCTCCTGCCATGAGGTGAGCGTGCCCCTCCACGAAGCCTGGCATGATGATTGTATCTCTTAAACTGTTGTCAGTTTCAAACTCACCCCAATGTGCGGCGCAGTCTGGACCACCGACGGCCAGTACGCGGCCATCGCGAACGGCTACATGTGTGGCTTCGGGCACCGAACGGTCCATCGTAATAATTTTTTTTGCTGTAAAAACCGTTGTAGTGCTCATTTCATTGCTTTCCATCGACTTGGCCCAAAGCAGTAATATGGGATCAATATCTGATTACAGATAGTAAATTTTATTGTTTTTCTTCCTAGCCCTATCTCTGCTTGAATCGCGCGATCATGCAACATGATAGACACCTTCCCAAGAGATGCTTCAGTTTCGGAATTTTAAAAATATCCTCGAAATCTGTAACCAAAAAAAATAGTGTAGAGCCCCAGCAGTGGTGTTTTTCATGCCTCACACTGTTTTTCTGAGAAAATTCAAAAATTTTTCTTTTGCAATACTCGATATTCCAGTATTCCAAACCGCAATTGTGTCCAACTTATCCTGCGCATTTTCAATTGGGATAACTATAAGACCAGCTGGCAATCCATCTGCAACTGTCTCCGTCAATACAGCAATTCCGATACCGCAGGCCACTAATTTCTGTATATCAGATGTTGTCGGTCCCTCTTGAACAACCTTTGGTTCAAAACCTGCATTCCGAAAAAGCGGCGTGACGAAGGAATAGAAGTGCTGCCAATGTTGTTTGCTGCCCTGCACCATTGGTTCATCGGACAGCTCTTCAATCTTCACGCTCTTCCGCGATGCCAAGGGGTGACCATCGTAAACCAAACACACGTAACGCTCGCTTTGAACCCGCAAACTTGCAAGTTCACTTTGGGTCACTACTCCTGTGGCCAATCCAACGTCAATTGTTCCATCCAAAAGCTGAGCGAGCTGCTCTGAGGTGACTGAACGCGTCAATAACAAGGCTACGTCGGGTTCCTCACTTTGAAAATCCTTCAGCAACCGGGGCAATCTTCCATTCATGGCATTGTCTGTGTAACCGATGCGAAGGGTGCCTATATTACCCTGGTGAATTCGTCTCGCGTCTTCAATTATCCTGTCGGTACGTCCAAGGATATCAATGCAACCTTTCAAGAAGGAGTTTCCTGCCTCCGATAACTCCACACGCCTGTTTGTGCGATTAAGCAATGTGATGCCCAGCTCGGTTTCCAAGTTCTTGATGGTGCGACTCAATGCAGGTTGTGCCACGCCCAATCTTTTTGCGGCTCGGTGAAAATGTAACTCCTCTGCAACCGCTGCGAAGCATCGAAAGTGGCGAAGATCAAGAGTCATGATACCCAAATTATATCGTTAATGTTGAATTTGATATTATACTCGACATCTACCTTGTGCAAAGGTTCCTTAAAATAAAAACCAACGGGGAGAACACGATGAAGTCTACAACTCTTAAAACCTTTTTTGCGACAGCCGCACTGGTTGGTGTGACTGCGAGTTCTGCATGTGCAGCGGACATAACAATGAACCTTGGCTTCGGAGCTCCGGAGGAGTCTCTCTACGGCCGCTTTGGTAAGATTTTTGAAGCTAAGGCCGAGGAATATACCAACGGCGAGATTGACGTAAAGCTGCGATGCTGTAACCAGATCAGCTCGGAGGACGAGGCGTTCAAGGCAATGCAACTGGGTACAGTTGATGGCTTCTTCATCACTTCCAACAATGTCTCACCACACTGGTCGCTAATGGACGTGACCGTACTTCCTTACATCTTCCAAAGTGCCAAACACCTTGAAGATGTTGTTGACGGAGAAGTTGGCGATTTTATGAAATCTGCCCTGCAAAAGGATACTTCTGTTCATTTGCTCAGCTTTGGCCCGGCGCTTTATCGAGATTTTTTCAACTCGGTTCGCCCTATCAACACAATGGCAGATATGGATGGGCTCAAAATTCGCGTTCCCAAAAATGAAGTGATGCTTGCAACTTTTGAGGCTTTTGGCGCAAACCCAGTACCGCTTGCCTGGTCTGAGACACCAACTGCGTTGCAAACTGGTACTGTGGATGGTGGTGATAACGGAACCACGTTTATCCGGGATATGAAATTTTATGAATTTGAAAAGCATCTAGTTGTGCTTGAACATTTTGTTGCAATGGCACCACTTTTTGCATCAGACAACTTCATGAAAAAACTTAGTGACGAGCACCGCGAGCAAATCATTCGAGCGGCAACAGACGCAGGCATCGAGATGCGCAAACAAGAGGCCAACAAAACGGCCGAAGTGCGTCAATGGTTGGTTGACGAAGGTGGCATGGTAATGACGACACCGGACAAGGCTGCATTCGTCGAGGCTGGCAAAAAAGTCCAGAACGAGTTTGCTGAAAAGCGCGGAGCAGAGTTTCAGGGTCTTGTTGCCAAAATTCAGGCTGCAGCAGAATAAAAGCTTCGGAAAGGGGGTGTACTCCGCCCCCTTTCCAACCAACTCTTCATCATTAAGGAGCAAGCCATGGGTGCCTTACGTTGGCTTGAACGTCACATAGAGGAGTTGATCTGCTGCACCTGTCTGGTGATTATCTCCGTCGCCGTTATAAGCCAAGTTGCTGCTCGGTACATATTTGAGATTGCTTTGTATTGGACAGAAGAAACTGCCGCGATTGCTATGGTTTGGGCGGTATATTCTGGGGCATCACTGTGTGTGCGAGAACGTTTTCACATCCGCATAATGGTTGCCGTACAGTCCCTACCACCCATGTTTGGAAAGTATGTGATCTTCATCGCGGATATCTTTTGGGCGACCTTCTGCATTTTCATGATCCGTGTAAGCTGGGATTATTTATATATTTTTTGGCGCTTCACAGAGACCAGCCCAAGTCTTGGAATTGACCAGTTTTATCCGCAAACAATACTCATTGTTGGGTACACAGGTATGCTTGTGCGCCTCTTCCAAACCTATGTGCTTTGGTTCCGTGACGGACAAGAAGGTCTGCCGGGTGAATTGGACGAAAGTGGTGATTTGAAAGATGATGAGGTGCACTTGTGAGCCCTTTAATCATCCTTGGAATTACTTTCGTCATAATGACGATTATTGGTGTGCCACTCTTTGTTGCGGTTGGAATTACAACCGCCGTTGGCATATATATGATCGACATACCTTACACATTGCTTGCGCAAACTGGATATGGCAGCCTCACGCCCTTTCCGCTTCTGACGATCCCATTGTTTGTTTTAGCGGGCCGCTTAATGGAAGTCGGTGGCATGGCCACCCGCATGATTGGCATTGCCACTACTTTGGTCGGCGCTTACCGGGGTTCAATGGGGCTCGTGACAGTTTTTGCATGCATGCTCTTTGCAGCGCTTTCAGGTTCAGGCCCCGCGACGACAGCTGCAATTGGTTCTGTCACAGTGCCTGCGATGAAACGAGACGGATATGATGTGCCGTTTGCGGCGGGTATCACTGCGGCTGGTGGCGCACTGGGTAGTTTGATTCCGCCCTCCAACTTATTAATCATCTATGGATTAGTCTCGGACACATCTATCCCACGCCTGTTTCTTGCGGGAATTCTTCCAGGCATCGTAATTACCGGGTTGCTAATGATAACCACCTACTTGATCGCGAGGCGTCGTGGATATGGAGGCACTGGTGAGCCTTTTTCGTGGACTCCATTCCTCAAAGCGACTTGGGATGGCAAATGGTCAATTGGCGCGCCAGTGCTGATATTAGGTGGTATTTACGGTGGTGCGTTTACCCCATCAGAAGCGGCTGGCGTAGCGGTGTTTTATTCTTTGGTAGTTGGCCTTTTTATCTATCGCGAACTGACACTGAAAAAAATCATCGAAGCGCTTCGATTCACTGCGCTTTTGACAGGTATACTTATCATTATTGCTCCTACATTGGCATTCGGACAGCTCACTGCGTTCTATGATGTTCCCACCGCTGTGCAGGAAGGCATAACTTCGATCACGGATAACAAATATCTTATTTTGATAATGGTCGGAATTTTCTATATTTTTATTGGTACTTTTATGGAAAGTCTGGCGCAGATTGTATTGTTCACAGCGGTTTTTCTGCCTTTGATGCTTTCGCTGGGTGTAGATCCGGTGATGTTTGGTATCTTCACCGTCATCACCTGTGAAATCGGTTTTTTGACACCACCATTGGGAGGTAACTTGTCGGTCGCCGCCCGTATTTCAGGTATTTCGATTGAGCGCATATCGGTGGCCGTTTTGCCATTTATTCTGGCCTATATCATCGGTTTATTGATCATCATCGCCTACCCTGAACTATCAATTCTGTTACCCAACTGGCTTTATGGTCCGGCTCTTTAGGAGAACACGTGATGTATGATTTGATCTTGCACGGGGGCGAGGTCTTCGACGGCACAGGCGCTGAGATTTTTATTGGTGACGTGGCAATCAAGGACGGGATAATAGTTGCAGTTGAACCTGCAGGTGAATTAAACGCTAACGAAGCGGCGCGAGTGATTGAAGTCTCGGGTCTGATCGTTTCACCAGGTTTTATAGACATGCATACCCATTCTGACTTTACGCTGATCGCAGATGGGCGGGCGGAAAGTCAGGTGCATCAGGGCGTTACGACAGAAGTTATTGGTCAATGTGGTGCAAGCTGTGCACCTGTCAATTCCAAGGATGATATTCGTCGCGTCGCACCGTGGTATACGGCGGCGGCAAAGCATGACACGTGGCTAGGCTTTGGTGATTATTTAGACGTGCTAGATGCCACTGAATTGGGCGTAAATGTTGTAGCCTTCGTTGGGCATGGAACTGTTCACAGAGCCGTTTTGGGCGGTGATTTGCATCCAGGTGAAATTCAAGATGTCAAAGATATGGCCTGCCTTGTTGCCAGATGTATGGATGAAGGCGCAGGTGGTTTTTCATCTGGACTAGAATATTTTCCAGGTATTCTTGCTGCTCCAGAGCATCTGGTGCCGATGTGTGAAGTAGCTGCAAAGTACAAGCGTCTTTATGCAACGCACGTTCGAAATAGGGACACTCATTATGACTTGGGCTTTGCCGAAGCGATTGCGACAGCGCGCCAATCTGGTGCGAAGCTGCAAATAAGTCATATACAGCCCAAGTTTGGTGCACCGGACTACGCTATGGAACATACGTTAGAAATGATCGAATTAGCGCGGCGTCACGATACTGATATTGCTTTTGATGTGATCCCACATGATTGGAATAATACGCTGATGGCAGCAATCTTGCCGAGGTGGGCACAAGCGGGAACGATTGATGAGGTATTGGAGCGGCTCGCGAACCCAGACACCCGCGAAAAGATCAAAGAAAACCCACAACCCATGTGGTTGATTGTAAAAGCGGATAAGTGGTCGGACATTGTTTTGCTCAATGCCTCCTACAACAAGGATATTGTAGGCATGGACTTTGCTGAGATCGGCCGAATGCGAAATTGCCATCCGTATGATGCGGTGCTGGATATTTTGTTAGAGGAAGGCTCTGATTTGATGTCTTGCATGTGGGCTTCGCGTTCTTTTAGGGACGATGATGTCGATTTATGCTTGAGCCAGCCCGAATGCGCCGTGATTTCAGACACGGTGGCTACCGCAAATGAGGGTATCTTGAAGGATCATCTCGGATCTTTGACCGGATATGGGTGGGCAGCGCGTTTCTTGCAGTATTACGTGCGCGATAGAGGTATCCTGTCTTTAGCCGATGGTCTGGCAAAATTGACCTCCGTTCCAGCGACACGCCTCGGCCTTCAAAAGCGTGGAGCGCTGAAAGTAGGATATCATGCGGATATTTGTGTTTTTGATCATGTCAACATTGCCAACAACGCGACCGCGAAGAACCCACGCCGCTATGCCTCAGGAATTTGTCATGTATTGGTCAACGGTCAGATGGCAATGAGCGATGGTGTGCGTGCGCCAGTGAACGCAGGTCAGGTAATCCGAGAGTTTGTGGCTTAGAACCGATCAATGCTATCGGCTATTTAAAGCTATGAATGGTTCGCGACCTCTTATCAAATAGCTGGTCAGTAGCGCAGGTATTGACGCTCGCGTCGTCCCCCAATTGCCGTGCCCAAAATTTTGGATAAGATTTTCAAAGTTTGGGTTTTCCTAAGAGGGACAATGGAAGCGACATGCGCAACGGCGCATTAGGGTTTATAAGATATGCAGGGTGCCGCGGGGTCACAGTTTAAAACTGGCCTATGTAATAACGCTGGAACCGCCTCTGAAGCGCGTTTCTCTATCGGGCTTTTACCAATTAATGTAACATAGTTGCTCCCAAAACTAAGTGAATAAACTGACACTTACCCCACTTTGCCCTCAGCAAAAACAATAGCAGTACCTTGTGGAGAACTCTGAGTGATTATTATTTTCGTATTGCTATCAGAAACTAAACCACCAGATTTCGATCTTCAATTTTTTATCTTTTCTCATTTTTAGGCACTGATACTAGGTTTTTGAGAACCATGTTGGTTTGCGTGTCGCAACCACGACAATCAATGATCGCCGGAAGGTCACACCGAGCCAATAAATCGAAATGGAGATTAGTAGTCTTGAGTGGTTCTCTGCGTCGCCAATAACGCTTGCTCAAAGTGGACTGTAATTCAATTAATTCAACCTTTTGGATGGGACCGGTAGCCACAATCGAATGGTCAAACCCGGGCACTGTTAAATGACGATGTCGGCGCTCTGCGCGAAATTTCATTTCATTTATTT
>JAAENI010000910.1 GCA_024224595.1 Hyphomicrobiales bacterium | reverse complement strand
TAGCCGAATGAACCTATATGGGGCATCAAACGGTTCATATTTCATCAAATCTGCTCTAATATCTGCAGTGGGCCATCACTGACGGTGAAGTCACCTCCAGAAAATTCAAATTGCGACACGGGTCCAAGGTCTTAAGAGGGCTTATTCTGCCAACCGGCTTCTTTGAAGTTCCCGGGTCTTGATCTTAATTCAAAGAGTCCAGGATTCTTCAACCAGCTCGTACTACTTCCAAAAATACTTCTGCAAATTTATCAAGCTTGGCCTGACCAACACCCTTGATCTGGGCAAATTGTTCAACATTGGACGGTCGGATAGCTGCCATCTCGATCAGAGTTTTGTCTGGAAATATCACAAAGGCGGGGACATTTTTTTCCCTGGCCAATTGCAGGCGTAATTTTTTTAGTTCTGCTAATAGCAATTCATCGCGGTTGGAAAGTTCAATATGGGATTGAACCGTTTTCTGTTTTGGTGATGATTTGCTTTTAGTTGCCAGTGTTTCCTTACGATAAAAGAACTGTTCATTTCCATTCGAGACTTCGTTACCCTTATCCGTAATATGCAAACCACCGTATCCGGCTATGTCAATTTTGAGCAGTCCCGATGATATCATCTGGCGCAAAATCGAACGCCAGGTTTCTTTGTTGAATGTGCTGCCCTCGCCATAAGTGGCGCAATTTTGATGGTTGAACTTTCTGATGTTTTCGGTCTTTGCGCCCCGCAATACATCGATGATGTGGACTTGGCCAAATCGTTGGCCGGTATCGAGAATTGTCGCCATGAGCAATTGTGCATGCTCACTGCCATCACTTAAATCAAGTGGTGAATTGCAGATATCGCAGTTTTTGCAGGGTTCAGATTTTTCACCAAAATAATCCAGCAATATCTGACGTCTGCAGCTTATGGCATCGGCGTAGGCAATGAATACATCCAGACGCTTATGCTCACGCCTCTTGTTGTCCTCATCGCCACCATCATTGTCAATAAATCGCCGACGCAAAGCAATGTCACCGGGACCAAATAACATTCGAGCTTCGGCTGGCTCGCCGTCACGGCCGGCCCGTCCGATTTCCTGATAGTAGGCTTCGATACTGGAAGGCAGGTCGGTATGGAATACGTATCGTACATCTGATTTGTCAATGCCCATGCCAAAGGCGATTGTAGCAACAATGACAAGCCCTGATTCCGTGACAAAACGGTCCTGGTTTTCTGCCCGGATGTGTTTGTCAAGACCTGCATGATAGACTAATGCCTTAATGCCGTTGGCATTGAGCATTGCCGCAGCTTCCTCGGTTTTTTTGCGCGACAGGCAATAAACTATGCCGTTTACACCTTTCCTGGAAGTTGCAAATTTGAGCAACTGGCGTTGCCAGTTGTTTTTTGATTCCACCAGGATTGAAATGTTAGGGCGATCAAACCCGGTGATAAAGATTTCTGATTTACCCCGAAATAACTGCAACTCTATATCCTGGCGCGTCGTTTCATCGGCTGTTGCCGTCAAGGCTGCAATGGGTACGTTGGGGAAACGGTCGGCTAATGTTGATAATTGGCCGTATTCAGGACGAAAGGCGGGGCCCCAGCGCGAAATACAATGGGCTTCATCAATGGCAAATAAAGAAACCGGGAGTTTCGCGACCGCATTCAGCATGCGTTCACTCATCAGGCGTTCAGGCGCCATATAAAGGATTGGAACCTGGCCAGCAGCTACTTTGTGCCAGCTTTCGACATTTTCCTCCCGGGTACGCGATGAATTAATGGTCTCAGCCGCGACACCTGCAAGTTTCAAGGCGGCCACCTGATCTGCCATCAATGCCACCAGGGGTGAAACAACAATTGTCATTCCGCCCAATACCAGCGCGGGAACCTGAAAACACAGGGACTTTCCAGCGCCAGTTGGCATGACAGCCAATGCGCTGGACCCCTCAAGTAAAGCATCGATAACTGGTTCCTGGCCTGGACGAAAATTGTCGTAGCCAAATATCTCTTTGAGAATTTTATACTTCGGTGCGGTTTCAAAGTCTGGTAAAATTGCTGTCAATAATCTTTCGCTTCCCCGTTGGCGATATCAGGAGTCCAACCCGAAGGCTGGCGCAGATGATGACTTTGCAAACATTTGCGCGCTGAAATGCTGGCTGCAAATCAAAATAGGCAGAATCAAACGTAGATGCTGGACGCGCTTGACAGTTCTTTCTATAAGCAATTTAACCAGATTTGAAAACCAATAGAGTAATAACATGGCAGGCCATTCCAAATTCAAGAATATCATGCATCGCAAGGGACGACAGGACGCTGTGCGTTCAAAACTTTTTTCCCGTCTCTCCAAGGAAATTACAGTTGCGGTAAAAATGGGTAATGGAACGACTGACCCGGACATGAACCCTAGATTGCGCACCGCCATCCAGAATGCCAAGGGCCAATCGATGCCCAAAGATAATATTCAGCGGGCGATCAGTAAAGGTGTTGTGGGAGAAGGAGAAGATTATAAGGAAATCAGGTATGAAGGGTATGGCCCGGGCGGTGTTGCCGTTATTGTTGAGGCCCTGACTGATAACGTCAATCGTTCGGCTTCAAACATACGAACCTGTTTTACCAAAAATGGCGGTCAGATGGGTGAATCAGGATCCGTATCGTTCATGTTCGATCGGGCGGGTGAGATTGTTTACAAAGTAGATGCGGGCGACGAAGATAGTATCATGGAAGCGGCAATCGATGCTGGCGCAGAAGATGTGATTTCCGATGAAGACGGGCATACCATTATTTGCGCATTTGAAGACATTGGTGAAGTGGCGATGAAACTGGAAAATGATTTGGGTGAAGCGGAAAGTGTCAAGCCGATCTGGAAGCCACAAAACAATACGCCGGTTGATGAAGACAAAGCGCCAACACTGATCAAGATGATGGATGCGCTTGAAGATGATGATGATGTCCAGAATGTTTATTCGAACTTCGAGATTGATGATGAAGTGATGGCGAATTTGTCTGAGTAGAAGTGCTCTAACGCAAAATACCATCGAATAGTGGCAAAGACAGTATTGCCGAGCACAGGATCAGCATGAATGTTATTGTTCTATAGGTCTGTTCGGATGCTTTGGTGAATAATTTGCTGCCGATCATGATCCCCAGAAAAAACACCGGTGATGCGATCAATCCTTTGAGGGCGGATTCCCAGGTAAATAATCCGCCGAGATAATATCCACCCATTGATATAAACTCGGTCAATAAAAACAGCATCAAAATATTGGCTCGTACAATACCGGCACCGGTTTTGGTAGCCATCCAGTAAATGATAGCAGGGGGCCCCGGAATTTGGGTGGAGCCGCCCAGAAATCCGCATAAGGCGCCGACGCTGGCAGATACTTTAAAACTGCGCGAACCTCGATATTGCCAACCCGACCACAACACACTAACCGAAATGAGAATTACGGTAGAAATGAACCAGCGCAGCATTGTTGCATCGCCAAATTTTATAAACAAAATACCGAGGGGAAGAGCAAAAACAAAGCCGATAATCAGAGGCCTGATTTCTTGCCATTGAACTTTTCTTCTTGATTGCAGCGTTGGAATAATGGCTGGCCAGGAATCCATGACAACCAGTACAATCAGCGCGATTTGCGGGCTGAACATTGCTGCAGCCACCGGGGCAACAATCATTCCTGTCCCAAAACCGGAAAACCCTCGCGCGATACCTGCAACAATCACTGCTAATAAGACAATTTGGAAAGCGGGGTTGGTGAGGTTTTCCCAGATCATCGCAATTAACATATCAATTTCGTAATTTTCCAAAAACACTGCGGGAAAGGATCGCATTAGGCTCGGAGCCAAGCGAACAACCTATCGATAACTGTTAACAAGTTCCAGTCAGTAATAGAAATTTACATCGTAAAAACGTTAACCCGGGAAGTGAATGTTTCTGGTTTGTTCACATTTCTCGTGCATGTCTTGCGTAATTGAAATAGGATGAAAAACATGAATGAAGTGATTCGAATCATTGGGATAGATCCCGGTCTGCGAAAAACCGGCTGGGGCATTGTTGAGAGCCTGGGAAATTCTTTAAGCTTTGTGGCGTCAGGGACGATTACTTCAGATTCCAAACTGGATTTGGCTTCACGACTTTGCCAATTGCATGAGGGGTTGGCGGGGGCTTTGCATCTGCATCAACCGCATGAAGCCGCGGTTGAAAAAACGTTTGTCAATAAGGACGCTGCTGCGACCCTTAAACTCGGCCAGGCGCGGGGTATTGCGATGCTGGTTCCTGCACGCGCAGGATTGCCGGTCAGTGAATACGCACCAAATTCTGTCAAAAAAGCTGTAATTGGTGTTGGCCATGGCGATAAAAACCAGATTAAAATGATGGTTGATATGCTGCTGCCCAAAGCACACTATGATAGTGATGATGCGGCTGACGCGTTGGCGATTGCCATTTGTCATGTCCATTCACGCGGTGCACGCTTACTGGAAAGAAGATTGGCCGTATGATTGGAAAGCTAACGGGTATTTTGGATTCGATAGGTGAGGAACATATTATTGTTGATGTCCAAGGGGTTGGCTATCAGGTTCATTGTTCAGTTCGCACCTTGAATGGATTGCCTTTGGCAGGTGAAGCGATAAGTATGGTGATTGAAACCCACGTGCGCGAAACCGAAATCAAGCTATTTGGGTTTTCAACAGAACTTGAACGCGATTGGTTTAATTTACTGCAAAGTGTACAGGGTGTAGGTGCGAAAGTGGCACTGGCGGTGCAATCGACACTGTCAGCGGGTGAGTTAGCTTCAGCAATTGCTTTACAGGATAAAGCGATGATTACGCGTGCACCCGGCATCGGACCCAAAGTTGGCCAGCGTATAGTTGCAGAATTAAAAGACAAAGTACCAGCTTATTCGGGTTCTTCCGCGCAAGAACTGGGCTTGGCATCAGATATTGGCGATGGTATTGCACCAACTTCGGCCAGTGATGCTGTATCGGTTCTGGGGAATTTGGGTTACTCATCAGATCAAGCGGCAAGGGCGGTATCGGTAGCTTTGCGAAAGGCTGGAGAAGATGCCGACAGTGCTCAATTAATTCGTTTGGGTTTGAAGGAATTGGCGAGCTAGTGGATTGTTCGAGACAAAAGAAGCCACTAGCCAAGCGGCAACACCACGGGCAGATAAGTAATTGTTATGAATGAACCCAGAATTATCCATCCGGACAAGCAGGGTGAGGAGCAATTAGGCTCTCATGATGTATCTCTACGCCCGCAAACACTCGATGAATTTGTTGGCCAGGCCAAGGTCCGCGCTAATCTTAAAGTGTTTATTGAAGCGGCAAAAAAACGCTCAGAAGCTCTTGATCATGTATTGTTTGTCGGACCACCGGGGCTTGGCAAAACCACACTGGCGCAGATCATGGCGAAAGAACTGGGCTCCAATTTCAGATCGACATCGGGACCGGTTATTGCCAAAGCTGGTGATCTTGCCGCATTGCTGACCAATTTGGAGGATCGTGATGTCCTGTTTATTGACGAGATACATCGACTTAATCCGGCGGTTGAGGAAATTCTCTATCCGGCTATGGAGGATTTCCAACTCGATCTGATCATCGGCGAAGGTCCCGCAGCGCGTTCAGTAAAGATAGATTTGGCAAAGTTTACTTTGGTTGCCGCGACCACCCGTATCGGGTTGTTGACAACACCTCTGCGCGATCGGTTTGGAATCCCGGTCCGACTTAATTTTTATGAAATTCATGAACTGGAGCATATTGTTAAACGTGGCGCGCGTTTGTTAGGCCATGGAATCAGTGATGACGGTGCTTTAGAGATTGCCCGGCGTGCACGAGGTACGCCGAGAATTGCCGGACGTTTGTTGCGTCGCGTTCGGGATTTTGCACTGGTGGATGATATTGCGATAATTGATGCCAAAATAGCCGATACGTCACTCACCCAGTTGGAGGTCGATTCAATGGGGCTGGATCAGCTTGATACCCGTTATCTCAATCAGATTGGTTTAAGATTTGGCGGAGGCCCCGTTGGAATTGAAACCCTTGCTGCCGCATTGTCGGAGCCTCGTGACGCCATCGAAGATATTATTGAACCCTATTTGATCCAGCAGGGATTTATTCAACGCACACCCCGGGGGCGGATTTTAACCGATATTGCGTGGAAGCATCTCGGTCTGGCAGTGCCGGACAATCTGAAGGCAATGCAGCATAATCTATTTGATGATGACGATGATGAATAACCCGGTGTGATCAAGGGTAGGAATATATTTTTGATATAGGCTCTGATCCGGAGATATCCAAGTTGCGGTTGAAAACAGCGACAGGCATTAAGAATCCTAATACCAGCCTGCAACATCAAGATGGACGCTCCAATTTCGCTTGTCTTTGCTCTTTATTATTTTTTTCATCGTTTTAACGCGTTCGCTAGTCTCTGATACCAGGCCGGAAAAATTGGCGGGTGGCGGTGGTGCATCTGAAGAAAATTCGGATGTTTCGAGAAAATTCGCAACATATTCTCCGTAGGCATCCCGCAATACTTTTTGATTAAGTTTTTGTGATTGCAAAAACGGTATGAAAAATTTTGCCAGATAATAATGTTCCCGCACTCCATACCATTTCCATGAATGGCCATGTTTCAATGCGATGTAATCCAATTGCGAACCTTTGATATTGTACAGTTCATCAAGGACAAGTTGGCTCAGTTTGTTGTAGGTTTGGATGAATTTCTCAAAAGTCGGCATGAGTATTTTGTGCAATTTGCGAGCACCTTTGGCATTGTCAAACTCATAGAGATTATTGGTGTAATATTTTGCAGCCTTATTGTTGATGGGATGTAATTCCATAAATGCATTGATGAGGCCGGCAGTGGCATTATCCAGAGTATCAAAAGCGGGCAGTTGCAGCAGCAGGTCAGCAAATTTTTGCGGCCAATAAACCTGACTGTCAGAATTGTGTTTTTCCATCAACGCAACGGTATTGGCATCCAGTTTTGCCCATACTTTGTATTGGTCCCAGTTCAACGGGTAGATTTGATACAATCCGTATACAATGTAACGTTCTTTGCCGGTCGGTCCGTTCTTTAAATTTTGCAACATCAACTCAAATAGCGGTCGTAGGAAGTAATTGCACGATGGGTGGATTTATCGGTCAGCAGGGACAAAATGGAATCAAGTTTGGAAAACTTTGCTTCAAGTTGTTCATCGGTATAATCGAATTTCTGAATCAGCGGTTTGATCTTCTTGGTTGCATCTTCAATACGAGGTATTTGTGCCAGCGCAATTTTGCGATGTTTTCATTTGGAAACATCTGCAAATAGGTTTGAAATAATTCAGCGTCACCTTTGTTACGAATTTGGTTCCAAAAATTTCCTTCATGCACATTTTGGGTACTATTTGGCACCGCAATCTTGGCACCTTTTGCAGCATTATCGCTGCGTTCAACCAGATAAACCTCATCGATCAAAGAAGTTGATTCCCAGGTCGTCTGGGCTTTTTCGGTATCGTAATACACCTTACGGCGCACTTTCTTGAAGACCGCTTCCAGTGTTAGATCTGGATCGGTGATATATTCTGCCAATGCGCTTGTATAAGGGCTGTTTTTACCATTGCCATCAAGGGCCACTGCACCGGGTGCGATTGAATAAGCGATAAATGATCCGGAGGGTGAATCCATTCGTGCAAGGCCTTTGGTAACCGAGCGTGACACTGCAGGAAATGGGTTATTGCGGCACGCGTCCAAAACAACAACATTGGTTTTTGCACCGGAGAGTTCAATAATTTTTAAAATAAATGAAGTATCAACACCTTGAAGAATGATGTCGGTAACGGATTGTAAATTGGCATCAACAGGAACGATAAAGTTCTTGCCATTGTACTGGATGCCGTGACCGGCATAATAAAACAACACAATGGCATCTTCACCAACATCGCGGATTTTGCCTGCAAACTCGCTGATGACCTGACGGGTCGCAGAAAGGGAAATTTCCTTGCTGGCCAATACGTCAAATCCGATTTCGGATAATTTGCTGCCAATCAGATCAGCATCGTTTGCAGGATTTCGCAGAGGTGATGTGTGTTGATAATTTGAATTCCCGATAACCAGAGACAGTCTGTTGGCGGAAATTGCGGTGTGGACTGAAATAGATACAAAAATTAAAACCAGTATGATCAATCCAAAGATTTGTGTAGCGATCACATTGATTTTTTGCAGAGAACTCACGTCGTTTCCCTTGCCATCTGAATCACAATAGTTGCCATCATAACAAAAAAAATGAAAAATATGCGACAATGAATCAGATTCAATGGCCGTTGATTTTTGATGCTCGTCATTTATGGTGACTTAGCCCGCTTCTTGTTTACACGGAATCATTTGACCGTTTATTCACGCTTTCTGGCAAGGCATGATTTTCGCCGTGGTCTGGTTGACCACAAGAAAAGCATAACGCTGTCCAGAAAGCGTGAATAAACGACCTTCGGTGGACCAATCC
>JAAENI010000909.1 GCA_024224595.1 Hyphomicrobiales bacterium | reverse complement strand
TGCCGAATTGGATGGCAATTTCATCAACCGTACTGCCTTGTTTCACTAATGCGGCAAAGGCTTTGTATTGGTCAATTTCATCCATCGGCAATCGCGCAACATTTTCCGCCAGTGATGCTTCAATGGCTTTGGCGTTATCGTACTCATCCATGATGATACAGGGCACAGGGTCAATTTGCATATCGGCCTCGCCTGCTTCTTCTGCCAGTTTGACCAATGCGTGATAGCGCCGTTGTCCTGCGACAATTTCATAGCCTTCGCAATTGAGGCGAACCAAAAGCGGTTGCAACAATCCCAATGAACGAATGCTTGGCAATAGGTCACCAATTTCTTTACCGCCTTTCTTCCTGACATTGATTGAGGTGGTTTTAAGGTCGTCGATTTTGATATGTTGAAGTTTCATTTGTTTATTCCTTTTCAATTTTTGAGTTATTAGGTGCGTCATTGCACCGTCGAACGGCCTGATAAGGCCGCTCTGCGGTAAAATGTTCACTCTGCGGCCTGTAAGGTTTCATCTTCCTGCGCTACATATTGCAGGGCATAATCAGCTGCCTTTTGCGCTTTGCTGGCGGCACTGATAACAAAGCTGTTGTCATTTCGAAGCGCTGACAGCCAGCCTTTGATATATTGGGCATGGTCTTCTCTGGGCTTGGCTTCCAATCCCAGAGCACCACAAATCATTGCGCTGCCAAGTTCTGCAACCAGTTCTTCAAAGGCATAGGATTTGTCACCAAAATGGCCTGTCATATCCCGCTTTAAACGATTGGCATTACCTGTCGAATGGGTGATTTCATGGGAGAAAACACTGTAATAGTGTTCCGGCGAATGAAACTGCCCCAATTCAGGCATTCCAAAATGCTCGCGGATACCGCACGCATAATAAGCGCGGTCTGATGGGCGAACGGAAAGCCGTTCGGCTTCCAAGTAACTGGCAACAAAACTTTCTGCTTCCACAATCGGGTTATGGGATTTCAGCTTGTCCATGAATTTCTGCTCGGCGGTT
>JAAENI010000908.1 GCA_024224595.1 Hyphomicrobiales bacterium | reverse complement strand
TTTCATCTTGATGAAACTGACTTAGCACTTATTTCTAAGCGACGTGGATACCAAAACAAATTGGGTTTTTCCCTGCAATTAACATCTGCTCGATTTTTAGGAACCTTCCTTTCAAATTTCGCATCTATTCCATTCAACGTCTTGTTATTTGTAGCAAGACAGCTCTCTATTGAAAATGTAAGTATACTTTCAGAATACGCCCAAAGAGAGACGACAAAGCGTGAACACACCGCCCTGATTCGCAAACATTACGGATACCATGAATTTACAGAGCCTCCTTGGTCTTTTCGCCTTAGTCGCTTGCTTTATGCACGCGCTTGGGTGAGCAATGAAAGACCAAGCCTAATGTTTGATTTCGCTACAGCATGGTTGATTCAAAACAAGATACTTCTTCCTGGTGTATCGACCTTGGTACGATTAATTGCTGAAATTCGAGAAAGAGCTACGAACCGATTATGGAACCGTCTGTCATCATTGCCAAGTGATGAGCAAAAAAGCCAACTAAAAACCTTGTTTCAAATACCAGAAGGTAGTCGGTCTTCTCATTTTGACAGCTATCGAAAAGGGCCAACCACCATTAGTGGCCCGGCCTTTAATACAGCCGTAGAACGCTATCTTAAATTACAGGCTTTCGGCATAGGGAAGCTCGATTTTTCTGCAATCCCACCCGTGCGATTAAAAAGCCTTGCACGACATGCCGGTATCATTTCTATGCACAAAATAGCCAGAATGTCAGATGATAAATGTATAGCAATGCTGGTAGCCTTTGTAAAAGCCTTTGAAACAATTGCTCTAGACGATGCATTAGATGTTCTAGATATGCTTATTGCGGAAATAGCAGGGAAAGCCAAGAAAGCTGGTCAGAAGAAACGCTTGCGTACATTGAAAGATTTGGATAAATCTGCGTTAGCCTTAGCCAAGGTTTGTACACTGATCCTGAATGATGAGACTCAAGATGGACAATTACGTGAGGCTATTTTTGCCCAAATTTCTAGAGCCCAGTTGGCTGAATCTGTTGCACTTGTCCATGAAATTTCTCGCCCTTATGACGACAAATTCCGGGATGAAATGGTTGAGCAGTACGGACGGGTTCGACGTTTTTTGCCACGATTATTACATGGTATTGTATTTCAAATGGCACCTGCTGGAAAAAGTGTGTTTGATGCACTCAAGTATCTTGCCACCCTTGAGTCATTTCGCAAGCAGACTTTGGAAAACCCACCATTGGATATCGTCACACCGCCTTGGAAACGGTTGGTTTTTGATGAGAAGGGGCGTGTTACCAAGCAGGGATATACACTTTGTTTACTCGATAGATTACAAGATGCTCTACGGCGGCGAGACATTTATGCCGAAAATAGTGACCGCTGGAGCGACCCTAGAGCAAAATTGCTTCGTGGCGATATTTGGTTGGCAAATCGTGTTCAAGTATGCCGCTCGCTTGGTCATCCGATGGAGCCACAAAGTGCCATTGCTGACTTAGCAGACCAGCTAGATGCCACATATAAACAAGTTTCAGCTCGTTTCGATAAAAATGATGCTGTTCAAGTTGACCGCTCTGGCAAGCATCCATCACTAACCATCTCTAATCTGCATAAGCTTGAGGAGCCACCAAGCCTTACCTTACTCAGCAATGCGGTTACTCGCTTATTGCCTCAAGTCGATTTGACTGAGTTATTATTGGAAATTCAGGCGCGTACTGGATTTGCAAACGAATTTGCCCATATAAGTGAATCTAATGCGAGGGCTGATGACTTAATCGTCAGTATTTGCGCCGTACTTTTGGCTGAAGCCTGCAACATCGGTCTTGAACCACTAATCAAATCTCACGTACCCGCATTGACCCGACATCGACTAAGCTGGGTTCGGCAAAACTACCTTCGAGTGGAAACACTCGTGCAGGCTAACGCTCGATTGGTCAATCATCAAGCAACACTCTCATTGGCTCAAAAGTGGGGTGGTGGCGAAGTTGCTTCAGCTGATGGAATGCGCTTTGTGACACCTGTGAGAACTATCAATAAAGTGACCCCTTTTGTCAAGACCAAAAAACCATCAATTTAAGTAACACTTTTGTCATCATTTTCTTCAAATTCGTTCTTGTAACAGCCGTTTCAATCATGTTGCTCAACAGATTGGTCGGTCAAGCATTTTGCAGCCAAAATAGACTTCCGCTGGTGTACAGTAAGCCAAACTTTGATGCGGGCGCAAATAACTATACTTGTGGAAATACTTAGCTAACCCTGTTGTCAACTCACCGACAGTTGGATATTGGTAAATGTAAATGTCTTCGTATTTCACCGAACGCCACAAACGCTCAATGAAAATATTGTCAAAACAGCGACCGCGCCCGTCCATGCTGATGAGAATATTGTGTGCCAGCAACTGTTCAGTAAATGCGGCCGAAGTGAACTGACTGCCCTGGTCGCTGTTGAAAATCAGCGGTCTTCCATTACTAAATGCTTGCTCCAAAGCCATCAAGCAGAAGCTTGTTTCCATCGAATTGGACAGTTCCCACGACAGTACAAAACGGCTGAACCAATCCATGATGGCCACCAAATACATGAAGCCGCCGGCCAAGGGCACATATGTAATGTCGATACACCACACCTCATCTGGATACCGAATGACGCGGTCTCTGAGTAAATAAGGCCAGATTTTGTGGTTTGGATGCCGTTTCGAGGCGTTTTTACCCGGAAATAGCGCCTGTAAACCCATTTTCCGCATCAATCTGGCGATGCGCTTCCTATTTACTTGGTAGCCTGCCCGTTGCAGTATCTCGGTCATACGCCGATAACCAAATTCCGGCATCTCCATGTAGAGTTCATCTATCAAGCGCATCAATGTCAGATTGAGGTCACTCTCACGTGCCGGTTCATAGTACCAGGCCGAGCGGGTCAACCCGATTAGCTCACACTGCCGCCGGATGCTCAATTCAGAATCAACCGGGTCAATTAGCAACCGTTTCGCGTTGACTGGCCTATCCAGCTTTTTTTTTCAGCCACTCCAATTCCATATTGAGGCGGCCAATCTGTTCGTAAAGTGCAGTTTCCTGGGCGACGAGGAGCTTCTCCCGCCGACTTGTTTTTGTCTCAAATATCCGGTTGCCGTTGGACAGGAGTTCCCGCTTCCATTGGCTGACCTGAGTTGGATGAACCCCAAGGTCGCTGGCGATCTGGTTGCGAGTCCTCTGATTTTTACTTGCTTCCAACGCCACTTGGAATTTGAATTTTGCCGTATGCCTCTTGCGCTTTGTCATTATTTCACACTCCTTTTGGTGTATTATAATCGACAAAAGTGTTACTTAATATAGTGTCCTAATATTGGGGGTCATTATA
>JAAENI010000907.1 GCA_024224595.1 Hyphomicrobiales bacterium | reverse complement strand
CGTCGAAATGACATTTGGCTGCTTGTCAGCCAACAAAAGTTTCTGTCTCATTCTGTTTTCAGTATAGGTCAAACAATAGAAAACAGAGTTTGGAAGTTAGGTAACGGGAACGTGGTCAGGTGAAATGAGTCAAATATTGCTTTTTAATCAAACCAAATTCAAACTTTAATGTGTTACAATAAATTTAGTAGTAGGAGATTAGTTAGTGAATATATTATCGATAGTGATTCCAGCCTTAAACGAAGAAGACGGCATCGCCGACATTATTGAACGGATACTGGCTATTAAAGAGCCGTTGGCCAGAGTTGGCGTTGCAGATATGGAGTTGATTGTAGTTGACGATGGTTCCCAGGACCGGACTCCCGAGATTGTGGCTGACTACGCTGCCCAAAATCCAGAAGTGATATTGGTGCAACATCCGGTCAACCGAAACTATGGGGCAGCCATTAAAACCGGCTTTCGGCAGGCTCGCGGCAATCTATTGGCTTTTCTCGACGCCGATGGCACCTATCCCCCCGAACATTTCCCCCAGCTCTGCCGTCCTATCCTGGAAGACGGGGCTGATTTAGTCATCGGTTCGCGGATGGCCGGTGCTGATAGCGAAATGCCCCTGGTACGCCGCATTGGCAACACCATTTTTGCCACCCTGGTCAGTGTTATTAGCAATCGCCACGTAACAGACAGCGCCAGTGGTCAACGGGTGTTGCGCAAGGAAATTTTGCCTCATCTTTACCCTCTGCCGGATGGTCTCAACTTTACACCGGTAATGAGTACCCGCGCTATGCATGAACATATCAAGGTGGTTGAAGTGCCCATCACTTATTCGGAAAGGAGGGGCCGGTCCAAATTGAGTGTTGTTCACGATGGAATGCGCTTCTTGAATTCAATCCTGATGACTGCACTTACCTACAACCCCACCCGAATTTTTGGTCTGGTGG
>JAAENI010000906.1 GCA_024224595.1 Hyphomicrobiales bacterium | reverse complement strand
TCGAACAGGCGCCGCGCCGGCCTCGACACCTGCCACGCCTGCCAAGTCCAGCACTGCGAAACCGACACCCGCATCATCAACTTTGGGTGGATTGTCTGCAAGTGAGCTTGATACACGGCGTCGTGCACTGGAACTTGCGAAAGTTCAGGAAGTTGACGATCAAAAGCGCAAAGACGAAGAAGCCCTGCGTGAGAAAGAGCGTGAAACTTTATTGCTGAGAGAGCGTGAAGAAGAAGCGAGGCTTCAAGCTGAAAAAGAGACTGCTGAAAAGGCAAAATTCGAAGAAGAAGCACGTCATGCTCCAAAAACGGAATCTAGCGTTGCAGTTTCAGAACCAATAATAGTGACGCCGGATGAAATTCCGGCCAAAGTTGCTGCCGGCCAGGTGAACGAGAAAAAGACCAAGGTTCTTAAGCCCTTTGAGCGCAAAAAGACAGAAGAGGCTGTTCGTCCCGCGAAACCCAAAGCACAGGATGATCGCCGGCGCACTAAGCTAACCCTTTCCAATGCCCTTGATGAAGATAGCGGCAAAAGAGGGCCTTCGCTTGCTGCTCTACGTAGAAGACAGGAGAAGGCAAAGCGGGTTGCGCATCAACAATCGGGACCCAGGGAAAAAATTTCACGCGAGGTTATTCTTCCTGAAACCATCACCATCCAGGAACTTGCGCAACGTATGTCAGAGCGGGCAGTCGAAGTCGTCAAATATATGATGAAGCAGGGGCAGATGATGAATCAGTCCGATATCGTTGATGCGGACACTGCCGAACTGATTGCTGAAGAATTTGGTCATACCGTTCGCAGAGTTGCCGAAACTGATATTGAAGATGGTATTTTCGATTTGCCAGATGATGAATCTGAATTGCTACCGCGACCGCCTGTGGTGACAATTATGGGTCATGTTGATCACGGCAAGACATCTTTGCTCGATTCGATCCGAGATGCCAATGTGGTTGGTGGTGAAGCGGGTGGTATCACTCAGCATATTGGTGCCTATCAGATTGAGAAGAATGGTCAAAAAATTACGTTCATAGATACACCCGGCCATGCTGCGTTTACCGCAATGCGTGCCAGGGGGGCGCAGGCCACTGATATCGCCATTCTGGTTGTAGCCGCGGACGATGGTGTCATGCCGCAAACAATCGAATCAATCAACCACGCCAAAGCTGCAAATGTCCCCATTATTGTTGCAATCAACAAGATGGACAAACCCGATGTCGATCCTTCTCGGGTGCGCAATGAACTGCTGCAACATGAGGTGTTTGTCGAGAGCATGGGCGGTGAAATTCTTGAGGTGGAAATTTCCGCGCTCAAGGGCACAAATTTGGATAAACTTCTTGAAGTTATTTTGCTTCAGGCCGAGCTGCTTGAGTTGAAAGCCAATCCTGACAGACCCGCGGAAGGAATCGTTGTCGAGGCCGAGCTTGATAAGGGACGTGGTCCTGTCGCTACAGTTCTTGTTAAACGGGGTACTCTGCGCGTCGGTGATATTATTATAGGTGGGAATGAATGGGGCAGGGTGAGGGCACTGTTTGATGATCAGGGCCGCAAACTGGCCGAAGCAGGACCGTCTACACCGGTTGAAGTTCTGGGTTTAAATAATGCGCCTGCTGCCGGTGATCGTGTCGGTGTTGTTGATGGTGAAGCGCGTGCTCGTGAGATATCTGAAAACAGATACCGTCTCGATCGTGACAAGACTGCCGCCAATCTTGCGGGTTCGCGAGGTTCTCTTGAGCAGATGATGTCGCAGCTGCAAGCGAATGAGTTAGATGAAGCTGCTGTCGTTATCAAAGGTGATGTACAGGGATCTGTTGAAGCAATTAGCGGTGCGCTCGAAAAAATGGCGACGGAGGAAGTGGCAGCTCGCATTGTTCATTCTGCAGTGGGCGGCGTGACCGAATCTGATGTTGCTCTTGCATCTGCATCCAATGCACCGATCCTTGCATTCAACGTTCGTGCGAACAAACAGGCACGTGACGCAGCTGAGGCTGAAGGTATTGAAATTCGTTATTATTCAATTATTTATGACCTTGTTAATGATGTCAAAACAGTCCTTTCCGGTATGCTGGCACCGGAACGTCGAGAAACATTCCTTGGCTATGCTGAAATTCTTGAAGTGTTCATTGTGTCCAAAATTGGCAAGGTCGCAGGGTGTATTATTACAGAAGGCAAAGTTGAACGTGGAATTGGTGTGCGCCTGCTGCGTGACAATGTTGTAATTCATGAAGGTATGCTTTCGACGCTGAAACGTTTCAAGGACGAGGTTAGTGAAGTATCCAGCGGTCAGGAATGTGGTATGGCATTTGAAAATTACCAGGATATGCGCAAGGGTGACGTGATTGAGTGTTTCCGTGTGGAAGAAATTGAACGCTCTTTGTAATATTTAAATTAATATTCAAATTTGCATCGGCCCACAAAATTTTTGTTTTGTGGGTCGTTCAGAAATGTTTGAAATCAATGGAAATTGATGCCGGCTTTCATTGGTGTCGCTGGTTGTGAGATCGCAATAGGTCAAATAGAAATGACTCTTGTTGATATTATGAATTCGAAAGATGTTTGATGAGCAGAAACCTTAATGGCAAGGCCCCATCCCAGCGCCAGTTGCGAGTTGGCGAAATCGTGCGACATGCTTTGACCCAACTGCTGCACCGAGGGGAAATTCCTGATCCGGTGATTGAAAAAACAGTGCTGTCGATTACCGAAGTCTCGATGTCGCCGGATTTAAAAAAAGCCACCTGTTATGTGTCTCCTTTAGGAGTGAAGGATGCAGCGCCAATTGTCAAAGCGCTGAATGTTAATGTGAAACTTATTCGTGGTCGACTGACGCCTGCTTTACGGCAGATGAAGTATATGCCGTCGGTTTATTTTCAACTTGATACCAGTTTCGATAATTATGAAAAAATTGATTTGCTGCTGAAAAATCCGCAGGTATCGCGCGACCTTGCCAACCAGGATCATGTTCAGAACGAACTTACCGAGGAATAACGATGGCCCGTCAACGAAAGAAAAAAGGCCGTTCAATTTCTGGCTGGATAATATTGGACAAGCCTGTAGGCATGGGTTCGACACAGTGCGTTTCGAAAATTAAGTGGCTTTTCCAGGCTGCAAAAGCTGGTCATGCAGGCACGCTTGATCCGCTGGCATCCGGCATGTTGCCAATCGCGTTGGGTGAAGCAACAAAAACGGTTCCCTATGTCATGGATGGTCGCAAGACCTATCGGTTTGCTGTTCGATGGGGTGCGCAGACCAATACGGATGATCTGGAAGGTGAAATCATCAACTCTTCAGTCAGCCGACCTGATGAAGCGGCAATAAAGGCTATTCTACCTAAATACACTGGCGAAATTGAGCAGATCCCGCCGTTGTTTTCTGCCGTCAAGATTGATGGTGAAAGAGCTTATAAAAGAGCCCGGGCCGGCGAGGATGTGGTGATAGAACCACGTACTGTGAGCATTCACAGTTTTGATGTGGTCGAAGTTCGTGATGATGATACATGTGTGTTTGAAATCAATTGTGGTAAGGGTACTTATGTTCGCGCGCTGGCGCGTGATATGGGCCTTGAACTGGGTTGTTTGGGACATATCTGCGAATTGCGCCGAACAGCGGTTGATCCTTTTAATGAAGATGACTTCATCAAACTGGATGACCTGATTGAATTGGAAAATGACTTTGATGCGCTTGATAATCAGTTGCTGGCCACTGGAATTGCCCTGGAAGAACTGCCGGAAGCTGTTATTGACAAGCAGCAAGTGATGCGGCTGAGAGCTGGAAACCCGGTATTGCTGCGCGGACGCGACGCGATGACATTTGCTGAAGAAGCTTGCGCCATCAACGGTGGCGACCTGATCGCAATCGGTAATGTCGACAAGGGCTCGTTTTTTCCAAAACGGGTCTTTAAAGTATCGATGGCCTAGCAGGCTGTCGGACTTGAGCAGTTATTGAGAACAGAACTGGAATTGAGGTCGATATTTCGATCATTTGAGGCGAATATCGGGAATATTTAACGAAAATGAGCGAAAAATCGGACCAATATCCAGTTTTGTTAACAGCGATTGTGCAAGTCCGACAGACTGCTAGAGTCTGTTCATGAACGGATTCTTGGAGTTTCCGCGAGTCTTCAATCTACTATCCTGTA
>JAAENI010000905.1 GCA_024224595.1 Hyphomicrobiales bacterium | reverse complement strand
CTTAACCATTTCTGGATTGGCATTGCGGCGTTTGCCATCGCGAATCCATTCAAACTGACGCAGCAAATAGGTGTAATGCTGACCCTGAATGCGCGGGAAGTATTTTTCCTTATTACCTTCGCCATTTTCACCATGACAGCGCACACAATTGTCTTTGTAGAGCTTTGCACCCAGTTCCAGGTCTTCACCCGAACCCACGCCAGGTTGCGGATTCATAGGAATGTTGGCAATATATTCAGCCACTGCAGCAATCGCGTAAGGGCCACCACCAACTTCTGGGGCAGCGTTCTTAATTTCCTTGGGCAAGGCAAAAGGATACATTGTCGGATTGTCACGGTTTTGGGCACGAATATCGGCTAGCTGCTTGATTATAACTGTTGCTGGCTGTCCTGCAAGTTGCGGGAATGTGCCATCTTTGGTACCCCAGCCTTCCGGCAGATGACATGCGGAGCAAACTTCATAAACCGCGACACCATCCTCACGGATTTTTGCCTTCTCTTCGTCGGTCTTATCCTTGAATGTCAGGTACATCTTAGTTGCTTCATCCTGTTCACCACCACCTTCATTCCAGCTGAAAGCGGAAGTGCTGAAAAGCAACCCTGCTGAAATTGTGGTTGCGAGGAAGGCTGCTGTTTTTTTCATTTTGTACTCCATCGTATTCTAGCTGAATTGATACTATTTGGTTCGGTCAATCGACGACAAATAGGAGGCGAGAAGGTCAATTTGCTCGTCCGTAAGCTTTTTCACTTTTGGATACATCGACTTGATCTTGCCGTTGGTTCTGATCTTGTTTTTTACATCATTGATCTGAGCAACAATGTAAGCCTTCTTCTGACCGGCGATAACCGGGTAACCTTTAAGTGGCTTCAATGCGTTCTTCCCGTGGCAGGCACGGCAATTCTTCTTGTAGAGTTTTTTGACCTCTTTAAGCTGTGCCTCGCTTAGCGGGGTAACCGGCTCTGCATCCTCGTCAGGAACTGCCGGAGGAGCTGGTGGTTGCAGGGAAAGCCAATTGGCAATCTGGGCAATCTGTTCATCGGTGACCCGCACCTCACCTTCTGCCGTGACAAGTGCACCAACCATCGGCTGGGTGCGCATTGCACCGGCAGAATCTATACCGCCAACGCGCTTGCCTGAAAGGATGTCCTTGATCTGCTTGTAGATATATTTTTCTGGTTGAGCGGCAACATTGGGATAGTCCTGAATAGAACGGATACCACCCTTGCCGTGGCAAGCCATGCATGTGCTACGCTGATAAAGCCGCTTGCCTGGATGCCGTTTTTTCTTTTCTGTTTCCTGAGCAAAGGCTTTAGACAGCGCCAAATTTGGTGCTATCGGCAAGGCGGACAGACCGCCGAGTATACCCGCTGAAATAGTCACTGCAATCAGTGTAGAAAACTTGTTCATAGCGTTTTCCCTCCAAAATAAACAACCAGAGATGATTTCTCTGGCAGTCAACGATGAAACCGGGGGAAAAAATTCCCCCGGTTATATTGTGTTGATTATTGAACGACCTTGGCGCCGTGCTCGTCCAGATAAGTTTTGGCACGCAGTCCGATGTCCGCAGCTTTAACTTGATACTGGAACCATTGTTGAGCCCAAAGTGTCGCATTCTGCCAATCTGATTTACCGGCGGCATCTTCAGATTTTTTCTTGGAGTCTGCGGCAAAGTTCAGCTGATCGGTTGCGTCCTCTACAAGGGCCAGCACTGGAGCAAAATCCTTGTAGTTTCGTGCGACGATGTAGCCGACAACGCTATCAATAACTTCCTGTGTCGCCACATTGGTTTTTACCTGCTTGTCATAATCAGACTGGGCGTAAGCCTGGCCTTCGGAGACAGAGGCGTTTTCTACCTTCATGCCTTTCGGCCGAACCAGCAAATAGCCTTGCATTTCCAGGTGAAGGGCTGAACAGAACTCGGTGCAATAATAAGGATATACACCGGGCCTATCAGCCAGGAAGGTTGTAGAAACCGTTTTGCCGGGCTCAGCTGACAGATTGACATCAACGTTGTTGATGGCAAAACCATGGGTTTCGTCTTCAGCACGCTCCACATTGGTGAAGTGAAGTGAAACTGTAGTACCTTCCTCAACCTCGATGATTTCCGGAGTGATGTGAGAGCGGATTAAGGTGCCGTAGACGTGAGTCACGCCATCCTTTACAACAATCTTCTCGCGACCGGGACGGGTTCGATATTCAGACTTCTGGTCCGTACGACTGTTCCAGCCAACCTTGTAGCGCACTTTTGGCTTCAGCTTATCGGCTTTGATAGCAACAGCGTAGTGAGGCTCACCCAATGGCAGCGGCATATCATAGAGCAACTGCATCTTGTCGCCGGAGATGTCGATCAATTGGTGGTTTTGCGGATGCAAAGGCCCAACCGGGTTGAAGCGGTCGATCGCCAGCTTATTCAGCGACACAAGGTACTTACCCTGTGGCGTGACTGAATCGCCTTCCATGCTCATCAGGTGACCGATGTTGTAGTGGATATTGATTTTGTCAAGAACCTTGCCTTCGCAATAATCCCATTTAGTAACCTGGCTATCCACATATATTGATGTATAGACCACACATTCTTTCGAGTCATACTGCGTATGAAGCGGGCCAAGGCCTACCTGTACCTGGGTATGCAAGCTTTTTTTCAAATCGAGGATCGGAATACCGTAAGGGTCTTTCCCGGCAAAATCCTTCGCATTGATAAGCCCAATAACTTTCTCGAACGAATAAACCGAAGCGTGAGTGTCCAGCTTGCCAGCAACAATGAAGAATTTGCCGTCAGGGCTGACATCCATACCGTGTGGTGATTTTGGCTCCGGAATGAGGAACAAAATACCCTCGGCAACTGCCGTATCCATCATGATCACTGGATGGTCATTGATCATCTTGACCTTACCGGCAGCAGCCACTTCAGCCGCTTTCTTCCAGTTGATCATATGAACAAAGTCGGTGTCCTTCTGGGAACAACCGGCTTCGAATGGCGGGCGACCTTTTTCAATACCACCAATATAGCGTTCGGAACAAAACGAGTTGGTAAATGACCAACCATCAGACGGCCCCTTGCCGAAGTCGGAAAGATCTTGGCTATAAGGCGGCAATTCCACAGAGAAGGATTTTGACGGATCAAGGCGCCCTTCTTCACGGTTAAACTTCCAATAGGTCACCGCACCGCGATACTTCTCGTTGAACTGCGAAAGTGGAACGTAACCATTCTCACGCGGGGCCGCATATTGGGAAGCCTCAATGACGTAGTCGGTGTTAGGTGAAACAAAAGCCCCACCGTGTTCCGATTTCATGATCGGGTTGACGACAATCTGTTTTGTTTCAAAATCCTTCAGGTCAACCACGGCCATACGTGGGTTTGCCTTGTCATTGATAAACAGGTACTGGCCGTCATACTCACCTTTTGTTTCAGAAATCGCAGGGTGATGGGTATCGCCAAAATTGATGGTTTTGCCATTAATCTTGCCCTGGGCAAGAACAGCCTTTGATTCGTCATCAAATCCGTAGCCCTGCCATGGTTCCGGTGTAAAAACCGAAACATATTTCAGGATGCGCATGGATGGTATGCCGTAAACGATGACCTGTCCACTCTGTCCGCCTGACGAGAATACGATGAACTCATCGCGACCGCCGGTTGGTGTGTAGGTTTTTGCGGCAGCCAGCAGGTCTTTCTCAGTCAACCCCCGCGCCTTCATCACATCTTCGAGCGAACCCGCGCCCACCGATGTGGTCAATCCTGCCAAGCCGAATGTAAATATACTGGCCGTCAGGAATTTTGCGAATGACTTTTTCATCATTGCCTCTCTATGTTTAATTTCAACCTGGAATCGGGACCAAAACGCATCGAAGTAGACACAAAAGTCGAGCCCAATTCCGCGCGCTACTTATAGTATAATCTTGCTGTACTACTAACCTTAACATTTATCAAGACTCTTAGTTTTATATTTGTTAAAAGGACGTCGATTGGAATTAATTTGATGAGGTATGCCATGTCGCGCCGACACTTCCTGTTAACACTGATGATGGGTCTCCTCACCGTGATAATGGCAGGAAAAGCTGGAGCTGCCGGTGATCCAACGAAAACGGGCGGCCGCTTCATCATGAACAACCATTTCGGTGAGGTTGTTACAGACCAGGATTTTTCCGGCAAATTCTTGCTGATCTATTTCGGCTACACTTTCTGCCCGGATGTCTGCCCAACCAGCCTGCAGACAATGACCCATGCACTCAACCTCATGGGGAAGGACGCCGAATATGTGCAGCCACTGTTTGTAACGGTTGACCCGGAGCGTGATACCATCAGCGTAATGCGGGACTATGTCAGCGCTTTTCATCCAAGCCTGATCGGGTTGACGGGTTCAAAAGTTGCTCTTGATTCGATCACCTCCAAATATCGTGTCAAGTACGAGAAAGTGTCGGAAAGTGGTGCAATCAATGATGATTATTTAGTGGATCACACCGCAGCAGTCCTATTGATGGGACCGGGCGGTGAATATCTAACGCGTTATCCCTACAATACCATGGCTGATGGAATGGCCTCTTCGATGAAAGAATATATCAAAGAGCTGATTATCAAATAGCAAGGCTCAATAACAGTCATGCGTGAGAGTTTTGGCAATCGGAAAGTTACACCCGCAGAACGCAAACAGCTGATATCACGGGTGTTTGCATCCATTGCGGAGCGCTATGATCTGATGAATGACCTGATGAGTTTCGGCATTCACAGGAGTTGGAAGCGGACCTTGGTAAAATCTGTCGAACTGCCGGCTGAGGCCGTGGCGGTGGACCTTGCCGGCGGAACCGGTGACGTCGCAGCCGCCATTCACCAGAAAACAGGCAATAATGTTATCGTAGCAGACGCCAGCCAACAAATGATAGAAGTGGGGCGCAAGAGGCACAAATCAGCATTGCGATGGGTGGTCGCGGAGGGCGAAAACCTGCCATTTGCCGACAATAGTGTGGAACTGCTTACCCTTTCCTACGGTCTTCGCAACATGACAGATGGCGAGAAAACACTTGATGAGATATTCCGCTGTTTAAAGCCATCGGGAACATTCATCTGTCTTGAGTTCTCAACACCGGTATTCTGGCTCAAGCCGTTTTATGATTTCTATTCCTGGGCAATTATTCCAAGGCTTGGGGCGTTTGTGGCACGAGAACCAGAGGCCTACCAATACCTGATCGAATCCATCCGAAAATTTCCCAACCAAAACCAGCTTTGCCAGCAGTTTGTGGATGTGGGATTTGAAGGTGTTAGATATAAGAACCTGTCTTTTGGCATCAGCGCTTTACATTTTGCAACAAAACCCACAAAGCACGGTGCATGAATTTCTCTTTTCCCGATAAGCCGCCGGAAAAACCCGCCGGCATACGCTTGTGGCTGATTGGCATCCGACCTCGCACTTTGACAATTGCATTGAGCCCGATCATCACCGGGACAGGTCTTGCTTATCATAACAACAGAGCCATCGACTGGCTGGTGTTTGGCACCACACTTTTTTGTGCCCTGGCCATACAGGCAGGTACAAACCTTTATAATGACGCAGCCGACGGTCTGCGTGGTGGCGATACCAGCCTGCGCGTTGGCCCACCGCGACTGACAGCACTTGGGCTGGCAGATTCGGGAAGCGTCAAACGAGCAGCGATGATTTCATTCATACTTGCCGCCTTGGTTGGGGTGTTTCTGGTTTTCGTAGGCGGATGGCCAATACTTCTTATCGGCCTTGTCTCTATACTTTGCGGCTATGGTTATTCCACCGGGCCGTTTCCGATCTCCCACACACCATTTGGGGAACTATTTGTAGTGGCATTTTTCGGCGTTGTTACTGTCAGCGGAACCTATTATTTACAAACCGGAGTGATTAGCGCAGATGCAATTGTGACCGGTGTCGCAGTCGGTCTATTTGCGGCCGCTGTCCTGATGGTGAACAATTGCAGGGACATCCGCGAAGACAGAAATACGGGGCGAAATACCCTGGCAATAGTAGCTGGCAGACGTGTTTCTACCCTGATTTACAGCCTGCTGCTGCTATTGCCGTTTATTATCGTGGCAGCAAAAGAAATGAGTACCGCAGGAAACGGAAACTGGCTGCCCCTACTGACACTGCCATTTGCCCTGTTTCTCGTATGGTGTTTTCGAAAAACACTGCAAGGCCACGACTACAACATGCTGCTTGTGCAAACCGCAAAACTGCAACTGGCCTTCTCGATGCTGTTTGCACTGGGGCTTATTGCCCTGACGCTGGAGCAAACGCAATGATCACAAACCTGTTGCTGCCACTCGGCCTGGCATTTATGATGTTTTCCATCGGGCTTACCCTGCGGTTTTCAGATTTCATCCGTGTATTCATAAAACCGGGTTTCGTGCTGACGGGCCTGGCGTGTCAGATAGTCTTGCTGCCCATGTTTGCATTTTTACTACTGCATATCTGGAACATGGAGCCTGTGCTGGCGGTCGGCATCATGATTCTTGCTGCCAGTCCCGGCGGTATTACGTCCAATCTGCTCACCCATTTTGCCAAGGGCGATACCGCCCTCTCAATCTCTCTGACGGCAATTTCCTCACTGGCTGGAATGTTTAGCGCACCATTGGTCGTCGGATTTGCCCTGCATTATTTTACCGCAGCCCATGCGCCACAGGAAATACTGGTTTGGCGGATGATGGCAGGAGTATTTGCAGTATCAACACTTCCCGTCATGGTCGGTATATTGGTCAATCAAGCAAACCCCATCCTGTCCGACAGAATTGAAGATGTCGCGCGACCTGCATCCATCCTCATATTTGCAATAATCGTAATCGGTGCTTTTACTTCCCAGTGGACTGAGATGAGTGCAAACCTGCCAGTCATCGGTGCTCCAATACTGCTATTGAACATCGCGGTCATGACTCTCGGCTATTATCTGGCAACCGGAGTTGGTGCTGACAAGGCTTCGGCCAGAGCCATTAGTCTTGAGGCAGGACTGCAAAATGGAGCAATGGGGATCTTTGTCGCTGTTTCTCTCATTGGCGATGCCAAGTTGGCGATTCCCTCGATAACATATGCCTTGATTATGAATGTCACCGCCGCCGTTTTCATACTGGCAGTGCAGTATTATTCGCGCCATCTGTCCCGGACCTGATGTCCGGTAAACACTGCTCCCCAAATGAAAAACTGCAGGGTTGAATTCAGGCGGTAGGCAAAATCAGTTTTGGCACCAAGACAGTGACTGTCTCCGCAAGATGGAAGCCACCCTTACGGCAACTCACAACACCACTGAAGGAAATGCCGGGTTTACCGATCAAACTGCTGACCGCAGTCATAAAGTACATGTTCGCAGCCTTGATACAAAGTCTGAAGAGCCCTTGTTGCGACAAAAACAGACCAGTCCAATAAAACACCCCGTCATCACCATGTAACTGCGGGTTGTCATCATACGGCGCACACATCGGCAACACCCCAAAATCAACGCCTCATTAACCTTTAATATAATTCAAATTTTAATAAATCTGGCAGATCATCATGAAGACATCTTGATTGCATTGGAACCCGTGATGTATTCACAAAAGCCCCGCCATTTACCACGATATTTAGTTATATTGACCCTCGTATTATGCCTTGCTGCCTGCTCCTCGCGTCCGGGACACAACCTGTTGGGCAATAGAGATACGGTTCATTATCAGGGTCCCTCCTGGTGTGTACCCTGGCGGCTAAAACGGGTTTTACGCAAGGTGGCGCGCAAATATGGCAATGTCACCGTTCATTCGACTTATCGCTCCTGGTGGCACAATCGCAAGGTAGGCGGCGCCCCGCGTTCCGCACACCGACGCTGCAAGGCAGTTGATTTCAGTGTTGATGGCAATATGGGTGAGGCATATTTTTTTGTCAGCAAACATCCGTCAGTGGGTGGTCATAAACGTTATAATTCTGGGCATATCCATATTGATACGGGTAGAAAACGCACCTGGTAGGAGTGTTTTACATCCAACTACTGGGAAAGCAGTCTGATGTAGCTTACCAGCGCTTCCACATCAGCCTGGCTCAACGTACTGCGCCATGACGGCATGAAACGGCCCTTGCCGTCGAGGATGCTTTCAATGATTTCAGCATTACTCATGCTGTTGGTCTCATTGGGATTGGTGTGATCCATCGGCATGATGCCCAAAAGCTTGGTCATGACGCCATCGCCATCACCCTCTTCTCCGTGACAGACCTGACAATATTTGTGGTAGAGTTCAAGTCCTAGTTTGGGATCACCCATCAAATCATGTTTGGCTCTGGTCAAAAATCGTAAATAGGCAATCAGCGCGCTGATCTGGGATTTGTCAAAAATGTCCTCCCATTCCGGCATGGATTCACTAATGACATTGTGCCGGTCACGGCCTGAAATAGTAGGCTGGCCTTCTCCTGTGATGATCTTTTCAAGGATGGTATCACTTCTGGAACGCACGGTGGTTGAAATATCTGTCGGATGAATTTTCATTGCCTTGGCAAGAGCGCCATCCCCCTTTCCCTTGGTGCCGTGACAAAGCTGACAATAGGAAACATACAATCTACGGCCCTCATAAGCGGGAGGGGGAGCCGCTGCCAACAGCGGAATATTTATCAGTGTAAAGATGGCTGGAAGCAGCGCAATACGGAAAATATTTTTCATCTTGGTCCTTTCAAAAAAGGGATTGCGAACGACAGTACCATAATGAAATTGCGGTGACCAGTATAGCGTCCGGGTATGGGATACAGGCTGTTTTATCCTTGTCTTGATGCTATGCTGTGCTATGTTAAATACTTGAAAATGCCTCCAACATCCCGCCGGATATACCAATTTAGCAGACAATTGCCGCAAGTCTGCATTGATTAATTTGAAAATGAAGTAAAATATGCCAGCATCACCGTATCAACCGAGCCCGACAAGAATATCAGATTGGGTGTCTTGGAACCGGAACGGAAAGTCCTTTTTATTAATATCAACTGCTGTCAGTTGGGCAGGTAACACAGATGTCCGATATGGTGATCAATTTATTCAAACAAAGTGAGAAATAGATGCAAAAAAAACTTGCTACCGCGATTTCGCTAATGGTTATAGCAACCATTGTCGGGCTCTTGGTTCTGCTTCCCTTCCGTCTTTATACAAGAGATATTGATATTGCCAAGCAGCACGCAAGACTGGTTTCTGATGAGCTTTCCAACATGATCAAGCTCACCATGCTGACTACCAAAGAAGTGCTTAATCTTAACCCGACAATGGGAACAGGTGTCGTATATGAAAAAATTGAAGATCTATATAAGGAGTTTGGCAAAAACCAGGATTTCAAATTCCGAGTCGTGCGTTCTTCGCTGATTGAAAAGCAATTTCAGACTATCAAAGGCAGGCGTGCAGACAATCCAAAAGTAGTCAAGGTGTTTGAGACAAACAGGCCAATATCTAATGTTGACGGGGTCTTATTGTCCTATTGGTCACCGATCCGGGCAAATGAACAATGCGGCGAATGCCACACGAATGAAAACCGCAAAAAGGTCAAAGCGGGAACAACCCTGGGAGTAGTTGAGGTCATATTTGATCTAACCCGGGAAAAGCAGCGTTCTATCCGCACAATTATTGAGATTACCGGTTTTCTTGTCGCCATGATTGCGATTATGGCATTCCTCATTCTATTCATTGTCAAAAAGAACCTTATTCGACCGGTTGAGCTACTGGCAAGTACCCTGAAACGCCGCGCAAATGATCCCAGTATTGAACTACCCGAATTCAGAACTTCTGAGATGAAAGGGCTGGTCGCCGCTATCGATGAATGCAGCACAAAGAACAATGAAAATTCTTCATAGGACCCACAGATCTGCCCTGGTTGCTGGCAAGTAAGGATGGCAGACAAGTTTTCGAATCGGAAGCCCCACAAACAAGCGGGATAACTCCAGACGGTCAGGTCAACTATACAGCGGTCCAATCCGCGATGCCAGAACTGCGGCAATCGTATGAACACCCTGCTCAGCTTGTTAATAAGCCTCAATAGCAGAAGGTGTCCATGACCAGTAATTGTTACATTCAGGTTGGAATAAATTGCAGCTATATCACGGTTTTGATCTTGCGCCATGCTGTGGTGCGTGATCACG
>JAAENI010000904.1 GCA_024224595.1 Hyphomicrobiales bacterium | reverse complement strand
TACAAGATTGAGAAACAGGCAAAACATATGAGTGATGAACAGCGTGCTGAATTACGTCAATCACGTTCGGTGCCGGTACTCGAGGGTTTACGTGAATGGCTGAATCAGCACTTGCCGGTGGTTGTGAAGCAATCGGCGTTGGGTAAGGCGATGCATTATATGGATAAGCAATGGCCGAGGCTGACGATGTACACCGAAGATGGCCGTTTGAACATCGACAATAATCTATGCGAAAATGCCATCCGCCCCTTTGTCATTGGACGTAAGAACCATCTGTTCTCTGATACGGTATCTGGCGCAAAGGCCAGTGCCAATCTGTACAGTTTGATTGAAACGGCCAAGGCCAATGACATTGACCCGTACGCCTATTTGAGACACGTGTTCACAGAATTGCCCAAAGCCACCTGCCTGGAAGATATTGAGGCCTTGCTGCCGATTCGGCCGGTTATTGACCTTGATCAGGTTGCGTGAAATATGTAGACTGAGCGCTTACAAAGAGAACATCCGAAAGAAGAACTCAAAC
>JAAENI010000903.1 GCA_024224595.1 Hyphomicrobiales bacterium | reverse complement strand
ATCCCGTAAAAACTACACTGTTCATATTTGATTAACCATCAAATTGATCAATATCACGGATGTTTTCGCAACTCAGGGTGGTGCCCTTTGCAAGAGAGTATTCGCCGATAGTAGGCAATTTACGCAAAATCAAACCCTGTTGTGTATTCTTGAACAGACTCTCAGTAACTTTGCCGGGTTACCGTTATGAAGGGTCTGACATCATTGTGCCAGACGGTACACCGGAACCTCCAGACCATCCGCGAGAATAGATTCCTACCGCACGACCCCGCCACCGCGCACCACATGTCTGGCTAAAGGATGGCCGTTCGATTCTTGATCTCTTCACATATGGATTCACATTGCTGGTAACGGAACAGGCCGGTTTTGATGCAAATAATGCAATTCAGGAATTCAGGAGTGCTGCGGAAAACATCGGCATGCCTCTTTCAATAACCGTCGTTGAAGATGAAGCGACCCATCGATTATATCAGGCACCCATTACTCTAATTCGGCCGGATTTGATGGCTGCCTGGCAAGGTGCAGAATATGCAGGGAAGGCTACCAGCATTCTAAATATTGTTCGCGGTGCGTGACATTACACCGGCCCAGCGCTTGTGAAGTTCAAATTCAGCCGAAACTTCGAAACCTGCCTACCTGGAGCCCAATTTATTTGATGTTCAGCCACTTGCCCCGATTTTGCAGCATTGTCGGCAGCCCACTCAATAAAGTCTCCACATAATGCCACGATTGGAAATTGCCATTGAGTGAAATTCGCGGCAACGCCTGGAGATAATTTGCATATTTTCTGTGTATTACTCCATGTCTGGTAGTAACAGCGGTTTTGAACCCCAGTTTACGGGCGATTTCAAAATCCCGGTATCCGGCTGCAGCCGGATTACCATAGGGATAAGCGAAATGTTCAGGCATATGACCTAGTTCACCCTGAAGTATTTTTGCACTTTCATGCATTTCCCACTTTGCCGATTTTTCATCAAGTCTGGCAACAGCGTAGTGATGAATTGTGTGTGCACCAATTGTACACAATGGGTCACCAGCCAGTTGATTGATTTCCCGCCAGTTCATTAATTGGGATTTGCAGTGTGCCTTGGTATCAATTTTATACATCCAAGCCAGTTCATGAACAATTTTACGTTGTTCTTCTTCTCCCACCTCTGTGGTCAACCATTGGAGTATTTCATTGAAAACATAGTATTTTTTTTCCAAACTCGACACATCAAACTCAAGACGCCCCTTTGGTAGTGCCAAAACGATATGATCACGTGCAGCGATTATCGCTGACAAATCCTCCCACCAAAGTTGTGCCCGCCCATCAATCAGACCGGGCGCGATAAAAAAGCCGGTTCCATGTCCGCTTCGAGCGGGCATAGTCAACTTAACAATGCAACGATGCAATAAGTCCAACAGTGAATGATCCATTAACTTAACTCCTT
>JAAENI010000902.1 GCA_024224595.1 Hyphomicrobiales bacterium | reverse complement strand
TGATGAAATCTATTCTGTCAATTCGCGAAAAAGGCGAATAGAGGAGGGCGCGTTTCCTCATCCTGTTGTTATTCTAATAACAGGATTATTTTGGTTCAGGAAACGGTAAGGAACTACCAATGAGCAAAAGAATTGCATCCAAATATAAAATTGATCGCCGCCTGGGTGAGAATATCTGGGGTCGTCCCAAATCACCCGTCAATCGCCGTGAATATGGCCCGGGTCAACATGGCCAGCGCCGCCAGGGTAAACCGTCTGATTTTGGTATTCAGTTGCGCGCAAAACAAAAGCTGAAAGGCTATTACGGTAATATTACAGAAAAACAGTTTCGTAGAATTTACGCGGAAGCTGTTCGCCAGCGTGGTGATACTTCTGAAAAATTGATTGGATTGCTTGAATGTCGTCTGGACGCCATTGTCTATCGGGCAAAATTTGTCGCCACAGTTTTTGCATCCCGTCAGTTCGTCAACCACGGTCATGTCAAAGTGAACGGCCGCCGCGTCAACATTCCTTCATACCGTTGCAAACCGGGTGATGTGATCGAAGTGCGTGAGAAGTCCAAACAATTGGCGTTCGTATTGGAAGCAACCCAACTGGCAGAACGCGATGTGCCTGATTATCTAGAGGTTGATCATACCAAATTGACAGCAACTTATGTGCGCATCCCGGCATTGGGTGATGTGCCATATCCGGTTCAGATGGAACCTAATCTGGTGGTCGAGTACTATTCTCGCTAACAGGTTTCAGGTTGATTTAGTTAAAAACGCCCGGCTTAACACCGGGCGTTTTTATTTGTAGGTTTGACAAAAACAGTTACAGATAAATGCAGATTTTTTGTTCCTGGAACCAATGATGATTGAAGATATAATTGTAACCGCAGATGCCGACAACACTGATGCCAATAGTGCAGAAGGATGTCATCCATTATTTCACAGCACGCCTTCTACCACTGAATTCAAAAAACTACGCAAAAGACTGCTGCGTCATATCCGCGAGGCCATTGAAAACTATGGCATGGTGACACCGGCAAAATCCGGTGGGAGACCGCGATGGTTGATCGGTCTGTCCGGCGGTAAAGACTCCTATGGGCTGTTGGCATTGCTGGCTGACTTAAAATGGCGTGGTCTGCTTGAAGTTGATCTGCTCGTCTGCAACCTGGACCAGGGGCAACCCAATTTTCCCAAACACATTCTACCAAACTGGCTGAAGGCCAAAGGGTTTGAATATCGCATAGAATATCAAGATACCTATTCAGTGGTGACCGACAAACTGTCACAAAACTCTACCTATTGCTCATTATGTTCACGATTGCGTCGGGGACATCTTTATCGCGTGGCACGAGAAGAGGGGTGTGATGCGTTGATACTGGGTCATCATCGTGAGGATATCCTTGAAACACTTTTCATGAACCTGTTCCACGGTGGGCGATTGGCAACTATGGCACCCAAATTGCTCAATGACGAGGGCGATATCATGGTCATGCGACCTTTGGTATTCTGCAGTGAAGATGACATGGAAAAACTGGCCCAGGCGATGGAATTTCCAATCATTCCATGTGATCTTTGCGGGTCACAGGATGGTTTGCAGCGCAATGTCATGAAGCAGATGATCAGCGACATCGAAAAACGCATGCCCGGACGAAAAGATTCGATGATCCGGGCCCTCTCCAATATCAGGCCCTCGCATCTGCTGGACAATCGCTTGTTTGATTTTGCTGCACTGGGGTTAGGAAGCTTGCCAGACTTGGAAGGTGATGATCGTTCGGATAGTGAAATGCAAAATGTTTCCCGGCAGGTTGAACCGGCAGAATAAGCTGAGTAAAACAATATGACCAAGGCTCCCTTCCACATTATTGTCTGGCCTTTTGCGTTCTCACAAACAATCTCCTGGGCGACACTTTTTTATATTTTTCCATCGATGTTCAGCATCTGGGAACAGGATTTCGGCTGGTCAAAAGCACAAATATCAGGGGCTTTGACCTGTGCGTTGGTTCTGTCAGCCATGTTTGCACCGGTTGCCGGTCGTGTCATTGATCGCGGTTTTTTTGTCACCATCCATGTCGGTGGTACTGTCATTGGCGTATTGCTTTTACTGGCTTTATCCAGGGTAGAAGTGCTCTGGCAATTCTATCTGGTCTGGTCACTGCTTGGAGTGATCATGGCTGGCGTATTATACGAACCCTGTTTTGCTATTTTGACACGCACATTTGACAGACGCGCACGCGCCGCGATTACCAGGGTGACATTGGTGGCAGGGCTTGCCGGTACGCTGTCATTTCCCTCATCTCACTATCTGGTTGAGGCTTACGGTTGGCGAACAACAACGGTGATTTTCGCAGTTACCTTGGCAATATTTGCTATTCCTCTGGCCTGGGGTGCCAGTCATGTTGCTCAGAAATATTCGCGCCAGATCAATACTGAAACGACCGACAACCCGCGAGTGATCTTAAGTATCGCCAAAACCTTTCCCTTCTGGATGCTGGTTATTTCCTATGTAGCGTTTTCTCTCGATCACGGGATGATATTGAGCCACCTGTTACCTTTATTCGATGAACGTGGTGTCGCTCCGGCAACCGCAATCATTGCCGCATCCTTTATTGGTCCAATGCAGGTGGTCGGCAGGCTTGTCATGATGGGCCTGGAAAAACATGTTTCTACCGTCGCTGTGGCAGCCAGCGCATTGTCGGCCCTCTCGATTGCCGGTCTTGCCATTTACTGGGCCAATATCTGGATTGGCCTGATTATTGTTTTCGTGGTTTTACAAGGTGCAGGAAATGGCATCAGCAGCATTGTGCGCCCGTTACTGAATGCTGAACTGTTAGGCCGAAATAATTTCGGCCTGATATCGGGTGTGATGGCATTACCCTTTATTGGTGGTTTTGCCGCCGGTCCATTTATCAGCGCATTGCTTTGGGAAATTGGCGGTTATGACACCGTATTGTTGTTTGCCGTAGTGATCAGCATGATTGGCGTGGGCACGTTATTGTTGGCGGCAAGAACTGCATCACATTAAAGCTAGGGTGGGGGCCTGATTTCTTAGAGTCTGTTCAAGAATACACAAGAGGGTTTGATTTTGCATAAATTGATCAATATCACGGATATTTTCGCAGCTCAGGGTGGTGCCCTTTGCAAGAGAATAT
>JAAENI010000901.1 GCA_024224595.1 Hyphomicrobiales bacterium | reverse complement strand
GGGTGAAATTGGTGTCTGTAATATTTCACTTTCAAAACGCATTCCATTTGAACATTATGATGTGGCTCGAGAAACCTCACAATTCACTCTGATCGATAAGGACTCCAGTGAAATTGTTGGTAGAGGTGCCATCCACTTCGCGTTAAGAAGGGCATCCAATGTGCATTGGCAAGCACTAGATGTAACGCGCAGTTCACGTGCTGAACTGAAAGGACAAAAACCGGCGATATTGTGGTTTACCGGATTGTCAGGTTCCGGCAAATCGGCAATTGCAAATATCGTTGAAAAAAAACTCGCCAGCGAAGGTCGTCATACCTACACGCTTGACGGTGATAATATTCGTCATGGCCTGAATCGTGATCTTGGGTTTACCGATACAGACCGGGTTGAGAATATACGGCGAATTGGCGAAGTATCAAAGTTGATGGCTGATTGCGGACTAATATGTCTGGTATCTTTCATATCGCCATTTCGCTCAGAACGACAAATCGCGCGCGAACTGGCTGAGCAGGGTGAATTTATTGAAATCCATGTTGATACTCCGTTGGAAGTAGCCGAGGCACGCGATGTGAAGGGACTCTATAAGAAGGCGCGCGCTGGTGAAATCAAAAATTTCACCGGGATAGATTCTCCTTATGAGTCACCGGAAAATCCCGAAATTCGAGTCGATACAATTGCTCACTCAGCCGAAGAAGCTGCTGAAATAATTTTGGAAAAATTACAGTCCTGGGGAAAAATTGCTACGCGATAGAGTGGTATTTGTCCCCCAATATCAGGAGAAAAAATTGTACAAATTATTTGGATCATTATCTTCGCGATCTTTTAGGGTCATGTGGATGCTGGAGGAACTTGGCCTCGAATATGAACATGTTGCAGCCAGCCCGCGAACAGAAGAAATATATTCCCTAAACCCAGGCGGAAAAGTGCCTGTTCTTCTGGTCGGAGACGAAGTGGTCACTGACAGTTCTGCAATCATCCAATATCTAGCAGATAGCCATAATCAGTTAACCTATGCAACGGGTACGATTGAACGGGCAAAGCAAGATTCATTCCTGCATTTTGCCAATGATGAAATGGACTCAGTTTGCTGGACAGTGGCTAAACATAAATTTGTACTGCCAAAAGAATTGCGTGTGCAAGAAGTAATCAAGGCCTGTGCGTATGAGTGGAACAACGCGATGAAGACATTCACAAATCGCCTGGGTGATAACGAATTTGTCATGGGAGAACAATTTACGGTACCAGATATTGTCATCACTCACGTGATTGGATGGGCGAAGCTCTACGATTTCGAAACACCTGATAGCAATGTGCTCGAGTATTTCGAGCGTCTGCGATCCAGACCCGCCTATCAGAAAGTTTCGGCTTTACGTAAGAAATGATCGATTCCTGGAAAAACTCCATTGAAGCAAAATTTGATTGTTCTAGAATTTGCAATTGGGATATTTTCTAAGATGGCTGGTCGTTACCCGCAGTAATCCAGAATTGGTTCAAAATTGCAGGCAGAATTCAGCCCTGTCCTACTTTTATTGCACTCAAAATTCACCCCCAGGAATAAATACAATGGCTCAAACGACATTTCGTGATCTTCATGTTCCTGGTAAACCATTTATTCTGGCCAATGCCTGGGATATTGGTTCGGCCAAATTACTGGCTGCACTGGGTGCCAAGGCTTTGGCTTCCACATCGGCTGGACATGCGTTTACGCTGGGGCAAAAGGATATGGGAGATATTACGCGCGATCAGTCCTTAAGCCATTGCACTGATCTGGTCGGCGCGACGCCCCTGCCTGTCAGTGGCGATCTGGAAAATGGTTATGGCCACTCTACTGATGACGTTATAAAGACAATCAGGGGGGCTGCTGCGGTGGGATTAGCTGGTTGTTGTATCGAAGATTCTCAGTTGCCCAGTTCAAAACCTTATGAATTCTATGAAGCGGTAGAACGCATTGAAGCAGCCGCTCAAGCTGCAAAATCGCTAGACAAAGATTTTGTTCTTGCGGCTAGAGCAGATGGTGTGATGAATGGTCACTATGACACAAAAGAGGCAATCAGACGCTTGCAGTCATTTGAGGAAGTCGGTGCAGATGTTCTTTATGCACCTGTACCGCCCTCAATGGATGCCCTTGCCGAAATCTGTAAATCCGTAAACACTCCGGTCAATGCATTGGCCGCCGGTCCATTTGCAAAATTCAGTCTGGAAGATTTTGCAAATATTGGTATTGCCAGAATATCTTTGGGCTCCGCCCTGTCGCGCGTTATTCATTCCGCCATCATCGACAGTGCAAAACAGATGTTTCAAGATGGTGATTTTAGTTCGTTTCAGGGTAAGGCAAGTGGCGCAGAAGTCGAAGCTTTGTTTGATGAAGTTAACCTGAAAATAAGTTGAAGATGAGGGGGCATTGGCTCCCGAGCACTACTTTCACCCACATTCCCCAATATGTGTAAAAGATACCCCCGCATCTTCAATGAAAAACAGCATTACCTTGCGGTAATACACGCCATCAGAAATGATGCTACTGAATTTCACTAGTTCCATTTGACATGATTATGGCAAATAATTAGTTAACTTGCCGTTTAAGATTGTAACAAACAAAAATCTGTCGCTTTCAAACCTGTCAAATTGCAACGTAGGCAATTAATTGCCTGAAGAACTTAATATTGCGCCTGGTGAGAAAAAACACTAGTGAGGACGATATCAATTTTGGAAATGTTAAAAACCATTTTGTATATAATTATCAATATTTCAGATCAACAAAGGCAGTTTAATGAGCGCAACAGTAATTGATGGAAAATCGGTCGCGGCACAGGTGGTTGAGCAAGTCACCAGTCATACCACCAAACTGATTAGCGAAACCGGTATTGTTCCTGGTATCGCCGTTGTCATTGTTGGTGAAGACCCGGCAAGCCAGGTTTATGTCCGCTCAAAAGGGAAACGAGCAGTAGAATGCGGCTTTCATTCCGTTACTCATAAACTTGCGGAAGACACCGATGAAAACACGCTGCTCAATCTGATCAATGAACTCAACAATGATGAAGTTATTCACGGTATTCTGGTACAACTTCCGCTACCAGATCACATTGAGGAAGGTAAAATAATTCAGGCAGTCTCTCCTGATAAAGATGTCGATGGTTTCCATTTTATCAATGTGGGTAAACTGGGCACAGGTGAAATTGCCACTGCTTTTGTTCCCTGCACCCCGGCAGGTTCAATGGTTTTACTGAAGCAAGCGCTGGGAAAACAGGATTTCTCCGGCTTGAATGCAGTCGTGGTTGGGCGCTCAAATATTGTAGGCAAACCCATTGCGAACCTGCTGCTTGCGGCTAATGCCACCGTGACCATCGCTCACTCGCGCACTAAAGACCTGCCGGAACTCACCAAAACAGCTGATATTCTTATAGCTGCCGTTGGCAGACCGGAAATGATCAAGGGAAACTGGGTAAAGCCAGGCGCAGTAGTTATAGATGTAGGTATCAACCGCATTGACGCGCCGGAAAAAGGCGAAGGTAAAACACGATTGGTAGGTGATGTCGCCTATGATGAATGCGCAGAAGCTGCTTCCGCCATCACACCAGTACCCGGAGGCGTTGGGCCGATGACAATCGCCATGCTGATGGCAACAACACTAATCGCAGCATGCCGAAAAGCCGGTATTGAACCACCGACATTTTAGTGACGCTGGTGGAGAAGCTGATTGATTTAGGCAAAATCAATCAGCACGATTAAGGCTTGAGTTATACAAGAGTCTGTTCAAGAATACACAACAGGGTTTGATTTTGCAAAAATTGATCAATATCACGGATATTTTCGCAGCTCAGGGTGGTGCCCTTTGCAAGAGAATAT
>JAAENI010000900.1 GCA_024224595.1 Hyphomicrobiales bacterium | reverse complement strand
GGATCCGTTGGTAATCTGCCTCACAATGGTCGGGTCGATTTGTTTGCCCTGATTGAGAATTACCGTCGGGAGCAAGGCAGCATGGATGGCGGACAGGGTCGTTTCCCGGTTGAAGCCACTGGCGATTTCAGCCCAGTGATAGGGTGTATCGGAAATGTTGAATCGGCTCGCCGGAACCGGAAATTCGAATTCGATTGCTGAGTTGAAACCAAATGCTTGGGCGTAATTCGAAAGTTGGGATTGTTGCAAACTTAATGCACCGAGTTTACCAAAAACCGGATTGATGGATTTGGCAAATGCCGCCTGAAAAGTGGTATGATTGGTATAGCGGTTGTTACGATCTTTTAGCTGTACTTTGTAAAGGGTATGCTGACTGCCATTGAAGCGAAGCTTTGAATTGGAGTCCAACCCTTTTTGTTCCGCTGCCGCTGCTGCCGTAACAATTTTAAAAATGCTGGCAGCCGGATAGGTATTGTTAAGACAGGTGTTGGCGTCCGGATTGACCTTATCAAAACCAGCCATCATGATGATCTCACCACTCGTAGGATTCAGGGCCACTAAAGCAATATGCCGGGAGTTTTTACGGTCCAGTTTTTTAAGCATATAGGCCTGTAAGGATGTGTCGATGCTGGTCTTCACATGCAGTGTCGTATCTTGACGTTCAATATGAAAGTTTGGCTCCGGCAAATTGATAATGGTCGTTTCTTGCAACAGCTCTCTGGCCAGTTGCTTGTC
>JAAENI010000899.1 GCA_024224595.1 Hyphomicrobiales bacterium | reverse complement strand
GGTTATGGGTTAGGAAACCGCAAAGAAGAATGGTTAATAGAATTACTACTTCATCTTGAATTCAACAATCCTCTGATCATATCAGGGCTTCATCAGTTTGCGCAATTTCGCAATCGCTGATTTCCCATCCTCTCCATAAGATATGCTGCCGGCGAATTTACCCTCGGCATCTAAAAGATAGATGATCGCTGTATGGTCCATGTTGTAATCTCCATTTTCCAGTTCTACCCGTTTGAAATACACTCGATAAGATCGAAGAGTTTGTTCAACATCTGGCTTTTTCCCGGTAATGCCGATAATTCTGGCATCAAATGACGTGAGGTAGTCAGCCAGAACCTCTACTGTGTCTCGCTCAGGATCAACGGTCATGAAATAGACATCAATGCCATCTGCGTCCTTCCCCAATTCACTGAGCCATGTCGATATTTCATAAAGGGTTGTCGGACATACTTCCGGGCAGTTGGTAAATCCAAAAAACATCGCGTGGGGTTTGCCCAGCAGATCTTTGTCGGTAACCGGTTTTCCATCTTGGCGCACAAGACTGAATTCACCACCCATCCTGTCGCCGGAAACCTGGCTGCTTCCTTGTGTGACTTTGTCTTCAACGATGTATAGATAGGCCGTAGCACCAGTGGTAACTACGACCAGAATCCACAAAACAATTTTGATTATGCGCATCATTAATTATCCTGCATCATCATTTTTTTACCTTTTTTCACAGACAGTACTGGAAAATCAATCTCCATCGCGCCTGAATGTGTAAAGGTCAGTTTAACCCGGTAATTTTGACCGTCTTTCAACTGCCTTTTCATGCCCATGAACATCAAGTGAAATCCGCCCGGTTTCAAGGTAACTGTTTCGCCTGCGGGAATTTTGATGCCCTGTTTGAGCGGGCGCATTTCCATTACGCCATCTTTCATTTTCATTTCATGAATTTCAGACTTTCCGGCTTGAGAAAACTCAACACCAACCAGAGTGTCATCACTGTCTGTATTGTTGGTAATTACCAGATACCCACCTGCGGCCATGGCAGAAGGGGGAGTGGCGCGCAACCAGACTTTTGAAATTTCAACCTTATCGGCTGCGTGTGAGTGAACAGGAATGATTAAAAAGGCAAAAAGGGTTAGTATGAATGCGTATAAGACAGCATTATTTTTCAAACAAAGTTGAGTAATTTTCATCGGTATTCTCCAAATTCAAATAGATAAGTCGCCAACAGGCGGGTGCCAAAGCGAGGGTACAAATTGCAAAATTGAATTCAGGAAATGGGCGGTGCCCTGATTTGGGAATACCTGAGAATATCCAGTACACACCGAATTTCTGATACAACGCAAGTGGGTTTGCTCTCAACCTTCGTATCAATTGTTATCGCAAGATTCTGCAGTCCGAAGGATTTATACTGGATGGAAACAATACAAATTCCGCAATGTTCAATTTGAGCTTGATGTGGCGGTGTATTTTCACCTGCATTGTTCATGATGCGCGTGGCATCACATATTGCATTTTCACCACCAACTGCAAGTGCTGTGTTAATATGAATAGTCAGTGAGAACAATTGAACAAGGAGAATTGCCAATGGCTTCGAAAGTGCCATCAATTCTTTGGATCTAAGCAAATCGCTTCTATTAAATATCATACCGTTCATGCGCCAATATCATGTATCTGGACAGGTTGTTTTCCCAATAATGAAAAAACGGTTCTGACAATATTGTCACTGTCCAGACCACTATCCCTGTTCATTTTGTCAGGCGTTGCATGTTCAACATACTTATCTGACATAAATAAGGAGCGAAATTTAAGGCGACCATCAAGTAATGCATTGTTCAAAAGGCAGTTTGCAACATGGGAACCAAATCCGCCGATGCTGCCCTCTTCTATAGTAATGAGAACCTCATGTTCTTTTGCCAGCCTGGTAATCAGTTCAACATCCAGCGGTTTGGCAAATCGAGCATCAGCGACGGTAGTCGACAATCCACTTGAATCGAGTTCTTCTGCCGCATTCAGACATTGCTGCAGGCGGGTACCAAAGGATAGCAGGGCGATTTTACTGCCCTCACGTACAATTCTTCCCTGGCCAATATTCAGGATTTGTCCGCGTTCAGGTAATTCAACGCCGACCCCTTCACCGCGCGGATAGCGAAATGAGATTGGGCCTTCGTCAAAGGCAGCAGCAGTTGCGACCATGTGTTTTAGCTCAGCCTCATCAGCAGCAGCCATGACGGTAAAATTGGGAAGGTTTGACAAAAAACCAACATCGAAACTGCCCGCATGGGTCGGTCCGTCCGACCCCACAAATCCGGCGCGATCAATGGGAAAGCGAACCGGCAGGTTCTGAATGGAAACATCATGTACCACCTGATCAAAAGCGCGTTGCAGAAAAGTAGAATAAATTGCCGCAAACGGTTTGTAACCCTCACACGCAAGTCCGGCAGCAAAAGTCACCGCATGCTGTTCAGCAATACCAACATCAAATACCCGATCCGGAAAAGCTGCGCCGAACAGGTCGAGACCGGTGCCACCGGGCATCGCTGCAGAGATGGCAACGATTTTCTCATCATTTCCGGCTTCTTCAATTAAAGCCTGAGCAAACACCTTGGTATAGCTTGGCGCGTTAGGGGTAGATTTGGTTTGAGCGCCAGTAACAACGTTGAACTTTGACACGCCGTGAAATTTGTCCTGTGCTTCTTCCGCCGGCTGATAACCCTTGCCCTTGCGTGTTACCGCATGGACAAGAATAGGTCCGACTCCCGCATCTCGTGCATTACGCAGTACCGGCAAAAGATGTTCCAGATTATGCCCGTCGACGGGGCCGATATAATAAAATCCCAACTCTTCGAAAAGCGTGCCGCCAGCCAAGAAACCGCGTGCATATTCTTCAGTTTTGCGGGCCTTGTCGTGAATAAATCTGGGTAGATGTTCAGCGATTTGTTTCGCTGTCTCGCGAATTGATAAATAAGTCTTTCCTGATACCAGGCGAGCAAGATAAGCACTCATCGCCCCGGTCGGTGGCGCAATTGACATATCATTGTCATTGAGCACCACAATTAACCTGGCATCCAGTGCTCCGGCATTATTCATTGCCTCATAGGCCATACCTGCGGACATTGCGCCATCACCAATAATCGCGACGATATTGCGATCTTTGTTATCCAACTGGCTGGCGACTGCCATCCCCAATCCAGCAGAAATCGATGTCGACGAGTGACCGGCTCCAAATGGATCATATTCGCTTTCCGCCCGTTTGGTAAATCCGGAAAGTCCGCCTTCTTTTCTGATGGTGCGAATTTGATCACGCCTGTTGGTTAGAATTTTATGTGGATAGCATTGATGTCCCACATCCCAGATCAAGCGGTCGTAAGGCGTATTAAACACATGATGCAGGGCAACGGTTAATTCTACAACTCCCAGGCCCGCCCCAAGATGCCCACCTGTTGTTGAAACCGAATCGATCAGTTCATCGCGCAACTCATCGGATAATTGTCGTAACTGACCATCTTCCAGCTGACGCAAATCAGCAGGCGAGGAAATGGTATCCAGCAAAGGTGTAAGCGGTTTTTGACTCAAGTGTTCCTCTGTTCTTCAATAATGTACATTCAATTATCCAGATTGCCGTATATCAGCAATGCTTGAACTAATTTGCTGGATTCATGTTTTGATTGACAAGTATTCCAGATTTTATTTCAACAAACAAGCTATTCAGGATCCAGGGGCTCGGTTCCATTTGGTGTTCCATCCGCAGTTAGTCTGATTTTTTCTACTCTGTCTTCAGCAGCTTTGAGAAGGGTTTGACAGTGTTTTTTCAAGGCTTCACCGCGTTCATAAGTCTCGATTGATTGCTCCAGTGCGACATTTCCCTGTTCCAGACTGGTGACGATTTTTTCCAGCTCAGCCAGCGCTTGTTCAAAGTTCAGCGGTTCAATTTTTTCATCAGCCATATTGCATAAATTCCCTGTTTAACCGCGCATCAAACGGTTTACATGTGCAGCCGTAGATTCGGCAAGACCCTGCAGATCATACCCGCCTTCTAGCAGACTTACGAGGCGGTTGTCACAGAATTTGGCCGCCATTTCCATCATTTTCCCGGTTGCCCAGTCAAAATCATCAGCTGTAAATTTCAGGCCACCCAACGGATCACGGAAATGGGCATCAAACCCGGCAGATATCAATATCAATTCCGGAGAAAAATCGTTGATTTGCGGTAGTATTCGAGTAATGAACACCTCACGCAATACATCACCATCATCGTCTTGGCGCAAAGGTATGTTGAGTATGTTACCAACACCAGTTTCATTTGCAGCGCCGGACCCGGGATAAAGCGGCATTTGATGGGTAGAAGCAAACATCACATTGGGATCATTGTAAAATATTTCTTGCGTTCCATTACCGTGATGGACATCCCAATCAACAATCGCTACCCGCTCAACCCCATATTTGTGTTGAGCATAACGGGCCGTGATCGCGATATTGTTGACTAGACAAAAGCCCATTGCGGTATCGGTTTCAGCGTGATGGCCGGGCGGTCGGACGGCAACAAACGCATTGTCTGTGGCTTTTTCAAACACAGCATCAACAGCAGTAATGCTCGCGCCCACAGCATACTTCGCTGATTCCCAGCTGTCGGGGCTTACATAGGTATCATCAGCAAACTTTACAGTCCCGTTTTCGGGTATCGAGTTTCGAATTTTGTCCAGGAAATGTACCGGATGTACTAACTCTAAAAGAGATTCATCAATTTCTACAGACTGTTTTCTAACCAGATCATCAAATTCCGGATAACCAAGCACATCATCGACTACTTTCAGGCGGTCAACGCGTTCTGGATGTCCGGGAGGTGTTATGTGGCGTAAATGGATATCGTGACTGTAGAGCTGTGTTGTCATATCTTACTCAAGCCTATCATTGGGTTACTGAATATACTGTGCCATCGGAAAGCCCCAGTGTAAACTCAACACTATTGCCCTGGCCCTTGGCCATAATCGCTTTGTCAATCAATAAGGGTAACTTCACTTCACCCAGTTGCACCCAGTCATCTGATGTAAATGACATAATTATGAGGGTTCCACGATTTGCAGATGGTAGCGCCAAAATCATTCGCTTTCCATCTTTGGACGGATAACTAGCAGAAAGTCGCTGTTCTCTTGATCCGATAATATGATTGGAAAATCCCTGACTTGAAGCAATTTTCTTGCAGTTTGCGTCCATCAAATTTGTACAATTCCAGCCGACCGCCAATATGTGGGGTTACAACAATGGCGATTTGCAGGGTATCGTTACCCAAATAGTCCGCAATACCGGAAATATTCAGCCAGCGATAAGCCCGACCAATATTGGAACTTTGTGCCTGGCGTTTAAGGGCGTGATTTTGATTTGAAATATACCCAGTGATGCACCAAGCCTTAAGCTGGAAACAATCGTGATGATTTCAGAGGTTCCATCACCATCCAGATCAGCCAGTCTTGGCGTAATATCTTCAAAAACTTCTGTTTTTGGCAAATTGTACCTGATTGTCGAGCCATTCCTCATGACCGCAATCAGCGCGCCACCTTCAATGCTATCGCCCAATATCCCGTGTCCATAACGTTTTTGTGGGTTGGGCGTACCATGCTTTGTTGATCGTGCCATTCTTTTTGCCAGTGGCGATTCTGCCATCGGGCAGACCATTTATGGATATTGTCCGGGCATCGGGGACAATCGTCACGGGTAATCGCGATGCATCGTGTTGCCTGACTTGCCATAGTTGTTTTGCATTGACCGCACCCGCCAAAACAACGGCAGATAAACACGTCGCAACAACGCTAAGGCAGATTTATGTCTTCATCCTTATTTCACATCCATTTACCTATCGCAATCTGGCAGGAAAGAACCGGCAAATCTGCGTCGAAAACATCATTGTGCCTATTCTGTCAATAAAGTATCACTGATTCTTATTCCGAAACCTTCCAGACCAACATAATGCCTTTCGCGACTGGCGATCAGTTCAATCGACTGTATGTTCAAATTTCTCAGAATTTGCGCACCCAACCCGATTTCAAGCCATTCACCCTCTCTCATTTTTGCTGAATCATGATCTTCCAGATCTTCAGACAAAGTGATTTTTTCCCAGCTTCCGGTATTTGCCACCCCTACTGAACCTTCACGTAGGTAGACAACTAAACCTCTGCCTTTTTCGCCAATAATTTCCAGGGCCTGTTTTAGCGAATTAGATGCCCCAAAGACATCACCCAGAACGGATTCTACATGGAGTCGCACCGGGATATTTTCGCCGTCTCGAATATCACCATATATCATAGCCACATGCTGCATTGGGTCCCAGGGAGTTTTATAGGTAATTGCTTGTGCTTTACCAAAAGGCGTTTCCACGCCAAATTCTTCAACCCGTTCAATTAAGCTTTCCTGGCGTTGACGATGAGAAATGAGATCGGCAACTGACACAATTTTCAGGTTGTTTTTTTTTGCAAATTCTTCGACTTGCATGCCACGCATCACGCTACCGTCATCATTTACCAATTCCGAAATCACACCTACTGGCGGGAGATTTGCCAGTTTGCAAAGATCAACGGCTGCCTCTGTATGTCCCGAGCGTATTAATACGCCGCCCTGTCTGGCGACGAGAGGAAACACATGCCCGGGTCGAACAAAATCAATGGCGCCGGAATTAGGATTTGCCAAAGCCCGCACTGTTGAATTGCGTTCAGCCGCAGATATCCCCGTCGTCGTATCATGGCGGTAATCTACAGAAATCGTAAATGCGGTTGCATGAGGTGCATCATTATCGGCAACCATCGGGGCAAGGTTAAGCCGTTTAGCTTCACCCGTTGTCATCGGTGCACAGACAATGCCGCTGGTATGGCGGATGATGAATGCCATTTTCTCCGTCGTGCAATGCACTGCGGCGACAATCAGATCGCCCTCATTTTCGCGGTCATCATCATCCACGACAACAATTATTTCACCGTCTTCAAACGCTTTGATAGTCGAGACAATTTCTGCTTGATTATAAGTCATAAGTTTCCATCGATAGGTTGTTTTTCGCCATGGCGGATCAATCAGGACAATTGATGTGCATTGCGGTATTTCTATATTCTGCCGGTCTGACCGCGATGCATAAGATAATGATCAGCAATAGCGCATGCAACCATCGCCTCGCCAATAGGAACTGCCCGTATACCGACACAGGGGTCATGACGACCTTTTGTCTGCACATCGACCTCCCGCCCCTGCGCATCCACGCTTTTACGTAGTGTATGAATGGAAGAAGTGGGTTTCACCGCAAAACGTGCCACAACCGACTGTCCGGTAGAGATGCCGCCCAGAATACCACCGGCATTGTTCGAAAGGAACATGGGATTACCGTCATTGCCAGCACGCATTTCATCGGCATTTTCTTCTCCGCTTAATGTTGCAGCCTCAAAACCGTTGCCAATTTCGACACCTTTGACTGCGTTGATCGACATCAGGTGGGAGGCAATATCCTGATCAAGTTTTGCATATATTGGAGCACCTAATCCTGCTGGCACGCCATCGGCAACAATTTCGATTACCGCCCCTATTGAAGAACCCTTTTTACGGATATGGTCGAGATAAGTTTCCCATTCCAGAGCCATTTCCTTGTCAGGGCAAAAGAACGGATTGTTTGATATCTCGTCCCAATCCCAATGATCGCGATTGATTTTCTTGTCACCAATCTGCACCAGTGCTCCGCGTATGAACAAACCTTCGACGACTCTGCGTGCAATACCGCCAGCAGCAACCCGCACCGCTGTTTCGCGAGCAGACGAACGTCCACCACCACGGTAATCGCGGATTCCATATTTGACGTCATAGGCAAAGTCTGCGTGTCCCGGGCGATACCTGTCTTTGATATTGGAATAATCTTTGGACCGCTGATCGGTGTTATCGATTTTCAGCGATATGGGCGTGCCCGTTGTGATCAGTATTTCATCTGACCCTTCTTTGCTCAAAACGCCGGATAATACCTGCACTTCATCTGCTTCTCTGCGTTGGGTCGTAAATCGTGATTGTCCAGGTTTTCGCTTGTCCAGCCATTCCTGCAATTCGCCGGTCGTGAATTTAATTCCCGGCGGACACCCGTCGACGATACCTCCAATCGCCACCCCGTGGCTTTCACCCCAAGTCGTGACACGAAACATATGGCCAAATGTATTATATGACATGGAAAATCGCCAACCGGTTGATGTTTAAGAAAGACGTAAATTAGGAACGCAATGAGGTCAAACTTATTTCAGTGATGAAGATTCTCCATTCAATTTTATACAAAATATTCTTCACCTTTTCGGATAATGCAAATCTGATCCTGTGGAAACGGAAAACGCGCGGCTTCCTGACCTTCCAGATCAAGCAGGTAATATCGCAATACCCGTCCAACAGCGCCGTGGGCGGCTACCACGCAGTCGCATTCCAGGGATTGATGCCATTGGGAAATACGATCCAGTACCATCTCATGGCTTTCACCATTTTCGGGCTTAAAACTCCATGCATTGGCTTTGCGATAGCGGTGGAGGGAGTTGTTATTGGCTTTCAGGTCTGCAAGCGTTGTGCCTTCCAGATCTCCGTAAGAGATTTCTATCAGTCGATCATCGATTCTATATTCATTTGGCGGCAGTCCCAAACCTGAGCGTACGAGCTGCATAGTTTCCTGTGTGCGTTCAAGAGGGCTGGTAATAAAATCTAATCCCTCAGCCTTGCCAATAATGTTGTGCAGTTTGTGGCCATTTTCATTCGCTTGCTCCCGACCTTTGCTGTTCAACGGAATATCACGCTGGCCCTGAAAACGTAATTCCGCATTCCAGTCCGTTTGCCCGTGGCGGATGTAGTAAATGGTTGGGTTTGCCATATTCGTCAAAAATCTAGACTGTGGAGATATCAGGAGCATCGACTGATTTCATGCCAACATTGTGATATCCTGAGTCAACATGATGGATTTCGCCCGTGACCGCACGCGACAAATCAGACAACAGGTAAAGCGAAGCGTCACCCACTTCCTCAATAGTTACTGTACGGCGCAAAGGAGAATTATACTCGTTCCATTTCAAAATATAACGAAAATCACCGATGCCCGAGGCCGCCAGTGTTTTAATGGGTCCTGCTGAAATAGCATTGACGCGAATATTTTGTTTGCCAAGATCCACTGCAAGATATCTAACAGAAGCCTCCAGTGCTGCTTTGGCGACTCCCATAACATTATAGTTTGGCATGACTTTTTCAGCGCCATAATAGGTCATCGTCAACATCGAGCCGCCATCTTTCATCAGCTTTTCCGCCCGTTGGGCCACCGCAGTAAACGAAAAAACCGAGATATCCATTGTCATGCGAAAATTGTCAACACTGGTGTCAACATATCTGCCTGTCAGTTCGTCCTTGTCGGAAAATCCAATAGCATGAACGAGAAAATCAATTTTTCCCCATTCTTTTTCGACCTTTTCGAAAACCGCGTTAATGGTTTCGGGTTCTGTTACATCACAATGGCCAGCCAGCAAACCACCCAATTCCTCACAGAGCGGTTCTACCCGCTTTTTAAGTGCTTCCCCCTGCCAGGTTAACGCCACTTGAGCACCTGCATCGGAAAGGGCTTTGGCAATACCCCATGCAATTGATCTCTTGTTGGCTAACCCTAAAACGATGCCACGTTTATTCGCCATCAATCCGCTTTTTTCAGACATAACATTAACTCCAGCCATTGTTGTGTGTGCCTATCGCATAATGCAGATGAGGGGGCAAGGGGAGGGAGCCTCTAAACCGGTCAGTTGATATCGAAATGAGGAAACATCATAATCGCGAGAGTCTAAGAGTCTGTTCAAGAATAAACAACACAGTTCGCCAATGTCTTGAAAGATGGCTCTATTGGTTCATGCGTTTGAACTCAATTTCACGCATCTCTTCAAAATCAGCTGTCATGCCAGAGATGCAGGTATCTTTATACTTGCTGCCTGGATAAGTGGAGATGATAGTCATGCGGATACTCTCAATATCCTCCCAACCGGGTAGTTTGATTCGCTGATCGCCCTGAATGTCTCGCAATTCTGTATTGATTGTTGTACCGTTGCTGGTTGCAATTCGGACGTGGCGCACGCGACCATTTGCGCTAAAAGTCGATACTGATTTTTGATAACCGTTGGATACGTAGATCGAGCGAATGGGTATTCCTGAGCGAATTTTTTGCTCCACCCACTCTCCCTTACCAGTACCGTTTACCCCTTCGCACCAGGCACCGGCGGATTTGTCATCAGAACCAAGCAGATTTTCTGGACCATAGCTGCCGACGCCTTGGGAAGGCAGCGTTGAACTGACACAATACTGCATCTCCGCATCGATCAACTCGGTCTGGATATAACGTTGAACGCATCTCTCCGCTTGAGCATTACAGGCCAACCCTAGAATAACAATGGCTGCCAGCCAAATAACTGAAATCTGAATGGGCCTTATGGGCTTATGTGTTTTTTGGAGTAGCATTTCATATACCATATACTTTCGGCGCCTAAAAAAACAGAGCCAGCCATCACAGCTATTGCCATGATGACGGCCAATCTCCTGGCAATTTTCATTGCCATCGCAGTCCTCACCATTTGCTGGTTTCAGCTTCCGGTTGGCAGACACAAGCTATTGATGTGCTCCCTCTATTGGATGGCTGGGATACCTTTTTGACTACGGACAGACACCGTCTGATGGGCAGGCACCACCGCCACAACATGTGTCGACACCATAAACACAAGCCATTTTGGAATCGTTGCATATCTTAATCACTTCAGGTCGATCCTCGCCGGTCACCGGATTGATGAGCGCCGGAGATATCATTGTTGTTTTGATGTGATTTGAATCTGAGTTGGCCAGGGCCAAATTTGGTCCAGCGACAAGTGACATTGAAAAAATTGCAATAATAATTTTTTTGTTCATTGTATTCTCCGTAATATTGAAAATTCTCAGGGTATTGATTTTCTCGAATCCACATAATGAAAATAAGGTATTGAAATCTTCACCCAATTGGGTGAAACGGAGCAAATAACCTGTCGAAGCTCGATTCTGTTGGAGCGTATATCTGAGGCCATGGGAAAAAATACAATTAGTGAAAAGTTGAAGGCCTGGTATGCGGACAGCCTCAGCTTATTGACGCCGACAACTGCGAAAGCCAACATTGTTGAATTGCAGATCGCTTCTCTGAAGCATCAACACCATCTGGGGATCATGATTGCCTCACCCAATGGTGATAGCCTGTGGTCAAGTGGCAATTGCGACGCCTGCAAAGCATTTATTATGAACAAAGGTGCCGGAGAAATTGCCCAAGCCGGGATTCTGGTCGAACAATTTCACGACGGACTAATTATTGCCTCAGGCACAAATGAAATTCTCCGCGTCATTTATTTCGATGGTGAGTCATTGCCAGGCATATTGCAGGCATCGGTTCCAGGGATTAGACTGTCAAACTCCGAGTTACATTTACTGATGCAAATTCTTTGCGGACTGTCTCTGAGAGGGGCTAGTGAGGCGGATAAAGTTGCCTATGAAACGAAGCGCAGTCAATTTAAATCACTCGCGGCACGCACAGGTTTCAGAACGCAAACCGAGGTGGTTCGAAGTACATTGCTTGCACTCACCTGCAATGTGCTGGAATCCGCCAGCAATTTTACCCCGACAATACTCGGTCAACATAATGAGCCTGAAGCGTTTCTCAACAGACATTATCCCGGTATCTTCCGGACCTGTCGAATCACAACCGGTGAAGGAGAATTGTTGTGCGTGGCCGAAACCGGACCAATCACTGGCACGCCGGTTGTCTGGTTGCACAGTCAGACGCTACCCACACCTGGCCAATTTCTGACAGACTGGACCAGCCAGAAAAATATAAGACTGATAATACCATTCAGGGAAGGTTTTCTTGGCGCGATAAAAAAGCCATTTACCCTGCAAAAACATCTTCGACATTGCACTCTGGATATTGTGCAGACAATTGATACTTTCTGCGGGGGGCATGCGCATGTTGTCGCAAATTCAACTGGCAGTCCTTATGCCGTCAGTCTTGCAGCAGACTATCCTGATCGCGTTGACCGACTAACTTTTTGCGCTTCCGCCTACGTTGGCAGCTATGCAAACCAGCCGGTTCGCCGTTTGACGCGTGGTGTCAAGAATTTGTTATCAACAAATGAATTCCTGATAGCAAAAATGTTCGAACGCTACCTTTTGAAAATGAGCAATCCGGCTGGATTACTTGAAATTCTGAAGTCTGCCTATCAAAACTCGCCTCGTGACATGGAGATATTCACTGAGCTGGTCTCCAGCCCGATTGGTCATTTATGGATATATGAATCCTACCGAATGTCTCGTCATTCTGTTGTCATGGACATTGCAATGAGCAGTTACGACGTGTGGCAACATGCGCACAAGATCAGCTGTCCGGTATTGTTTGTTCACGGTCGCTCCGATCCCATCAATTCCGCTGTCGACGCGCGCAAAGTTTCCGATCTCATCACAAACTCGCAATTCGTTGAGATCGAAGAGGAAGGGCAATCCCTGTTCATCAGTCGCCTTGCCGAAATCATTTTACTGGGAAGTTGATACAAGCGTGTCGCGCCCAACAGGATTTATTTGATGGAGTCAAAACAGTTCATTCGCCAAGGCGCAAATCGTAGTGCAATGCGGCGTAACGGGCAAGATTTGCAACGCGGGGGATGGGCTGTTTTGTCCCACCGGAGGCCTGTTTTAAGGCTCTCTGGACATCGTTATGCCCTGTTTGGGTCAAACCAGACCACTGCACAAGACGCGCTTTACCTACAAACCTGAAAAACAGGTTAAATAATCCCTATTGGATGCGACACACTCTTGGCCTTCTTGAAAAACAGGCCAGTTGATTCCGTATTACCGAATGTTGCTCTTGTCGGCCAGAGGGTGGTCATCATTGAGTTGTAACAAATCCCAGAGATTTCCATAAATGTCTTCAAATACTGCGACTGTTCCATAATCCTGTTTCATGGGTTCACGAATAAAATTGATTCCCTTCGAGCGCATGTCATTATAATCCCGCCAGAAATCATCGGAATTGAGAAAAAGCAACACTCTGCCTCCCGATTGGTTGCCAATAAAACCCTGTTGTTCAGGATTTGAAGCTTTTGCCAGCAAAATTGTAGTGCCCATAGAACCAGGAGGGGCAATCACCACCCAGCGTTTGTTCTGCGCCGGTTGACAAGTATCTTCAACCAGCGTGAAATGCAATTTTTGAGTAAAAAATTCAATTGCTTCATCATAATCTCTTACTACGAGGGCAATGTGAACAATTGATTGTTTCAAGGTCGTGTTCCAGGCTTAGAAATTGGCATAGACTCTAGGCCAGAAGGGCGAAAATTATCCATTTCTGCCAAACAAGGCTTTTAAATCACCATCGATTTCTTCAGGCAGGGATATCATTACCCGAACCAAAAGGTCACCCATACCCTTATCTTTGGTTGGCAAACCTTTGCCTTTCAATCGGAATATCTTACCACTTGTTGTCCATGCGGGAACGCCCAGTGAAATCTTGCCATCCATAGTTTCTACTGCAATTTTACCGCCATTGACTGCAGTCTTCAGGGGCAGTTTTGTATCAATACGAAGATCGGTGCCTCGTATTTCAAACTTTCCGCCTTGTTTGATAACAAGGGTGATTAAAGCATCTCCAGGTTGGGCACCGGGCTGCTTGTTACCCTGACCCTGCAGGCGAATTACCTGTCCGTCTTTGGCCTCAGGCGGTATAGTAACTGATACTTTTCTGCCATCGGGGAACAAAATCTGGGTTTTGCCGCGAGCAAGATCTTCCACCCGGGCCACTGCCTTCAACGTGATATCGGCTGCCTGTGGCCGCCGTTGATTTTGTTGGGTTCCACCAAAACCGGTTTGTTGCTGGGCGCCACCGAAAGCTGAACCAAACATTTCTTTCAAAATATCTTCTGCACCCCCCATATTGCCACCAAACGGGCTTCCACCGCGTTGCTGACGATGCATTCCAGCGAAAGGATTGCCCTGTCCCGGTTGCCCGGAAAATCCGGCGAATTTCTCTTTGCCTTCATTGTCAATTTCACCGCGATCAAATTGTCCGCGCTTCTTTTTGTCACCGACAATTTCATAAGCGCTGTTTGCCTCGGCAAAGCGCTCTTTGGCTTTAGGGTTGTCTGGGTTTTGGTCCGGATGAAACTTCTTCGCCATTTCGCGAAAGGCAGACTTGATATCTTTTGCCGACGCGGACCGATCAACCCCCAATATTACGTAAGGGTCACGCATATTATCTATTTCCTATTTATGATCAGCGTTCTGTCTAGGGCATTTCCGACTTAGATTGAACCATTTGATGGAATCAAATCAGTTTACTCTGATAGGCACAAACCGTAGCGCGATCTTGATGACCGGGCAAGGTTTGTAACGATGCAGATGGACTGATTTGGCCCACTAGAGGTCCGTTTTTCAAGCTCATCGGCCTGCATTACACAATTCCTATGGTCATATAGACCATTGCAAATTGCTTGCCTGGTCAGCAGAGTTGAAAAACGGGTCAAATGATTCAATCTATGTCGGAAGTGCCCTCGCCGACAAGTTTATACAGTTATTCACCATATGGGGGTTATTT